>NZ_DASSTI010000159.1:0-6936 GCF_035708005.1 Segeticoccus sp.
GGCTGGCTCGGCCGCTACGAGCAGATCGGCTCGGTCACCGACGTCGGCGCGCTGACCGCCTGCGTCCAGCACCTCCAGGGCAGCCTGTGGATCGACCGGCTCGAGGCCACCGTGGAGGCGCACACGATGCCCGCCGCGCAGGTCCGGGAGGCGACCGGCATACCCGGCACGTCGGTGCACACGACCTGGCTGTGCCGCGACAAGCCGTCGATGAAGCAGGCACTGCGCGAGGCGGGCGTGCCGACCGCCGCCTCCACCGGCGCCGACACCGCCGAGCAGGTGCGCGAGTTCGCCCGGCAGACCGGCTACCCGCTGATCCTCAAGCCGCGCAGCGGCGCCGGGGCGGCCGGCACCGTCAAGGTCGACAACGACGCCGAACTCGCCGCGGCGCTGGACCACTACGGCGAGACCGGCGCCACCTCGATCGCGGTCGAGGAGTTCGTCGAGGGCCACGAGGGCTTCTACGACACCATCTCGGTCGACGGCCGGATCGAGCTCGACTTCGTCTCCCACTACTACCCGGGCGTGCTCGAGGCGATGCGCACCCGCTGGATCTCCCCGCAGTTCGTGTGCACCAACCGCATCGACACCGCCGGCGACTACGCCGAGCTGCGCGACCTCGGCGCCAAGGTCAACGCCGCCCTCGGCATCGGCACCTCGGCCACCCACATGGAGTGGTTCTTCGGGCCCAAGGGCTTGCGGTTCAGCGAGATCGGCGCCCGGCCACCGGGCGTCGGCTGCTGGGACCTCTACGCCGCCGCCAACGACATGGACATCTACGTCGCTTGGGCCAACGCGATCGTGCACGGCCAGACCCACCTGCGGCCGTCGCGGCAGTACTCCGCCGGCATCATCGCCCTGCGCCCCGACCACGACGGCACGATCAGCGGCTACTCCGGCCTGGAGGAGATCGACGACCGCTACGGCTCGTGGGTGATCGACGCGCACCTGCCCGCCCCCGGCACGCCGACCCAGGCGGTCGAGGCCGGCTACATGGCCAACGCCTGGATGCGCCTGAAGCACCCCGACTACGACACCCTGCGCGGCATGCTCGACGACGTCGGCCGCACCGTCCACGTCTACGCCGGGTGACGCACGTGCCCGCCCTCCCCACCCCACCGTGGCGGCACCCGTCGCACCCCCAGGCGGTATGCCGGGCACGGCCCTCCGCATGAACGTCACCCTGCTCGGCCCGCAGCGCCGCCCCCGCCTCGCCTCCGTGGTCCGCTCCCTCGGACTGCACGGCCCGTTCGCCACCGTGACCGCCGGGTGGCAGGAGCGCGAGCCCGACGACGCCGAGCTCGACCAGCTGCTCGACGGGCAGAGCCGCAACCTGGGCCTGTGGACCCGCTGGCAGGACGTCATCGAGCGCGACCCAGAGTTCGCCGCGGCCCACCAGCAGCGCAGGGCCGTGCTGGAGGAGACGCAGGAGTGCTACCTGCTCGGCCTGGACCACGCCGTCAACGCCCTGCTGGAGCTGGAACGCCGGCCGATCCGCCACGCCGAGGTCCGCGACGCCGCCGTCCGCGAGGCGGAGTGGGTCATCCGCAAGCTCGACGAGCGCCACCTGCAGCGGACCCAGGCCATCCACGACGAGTTCCACGACCGGTGGAGGCTGCACGAGCGCGAGGCCATCGCCCACCACCGCGCCGAGACCGCCGAGATCCTCGGCGACGCAACGGCGCTCGTCATCACCGGCGGCCACGTCGGGGTGCTGCTCGACGTGCTGCACGTCTTCAACGTCCGCCCCGCGATGCGCGACACCCTGCAGCTGATCGCCTGGTCCGCCGGCGCCATGGCCCTCGCCGACCGGGTGGTCCTCTTCCACGACCGGGCGGCCCACGGCCCCACCGTCGCCGAGGTGTATGACGCCGGGCTGGGGATCGTGCGCGACATCGTCGCCCTGCCCCACGCCCGGCGACGGCTGCGGATCGACGACGCCGGCCGGATGGGCGTGTTCGCCCGGCGGTTCGCGCCGGCGCAGTGCCTCCTCCTGAACGACGGCGTCCGGGTGGACCTCACCCCCGAGGGCGCCCTGCCGCCCGGCGCCCAGGTGCTGGGCACCGACGGGACGCTGGAGGAGAGCGCATGAGGCACGGCATACCGCCGAGCGGGCGCCGGGCGGGGGCGCCACGGTGAGCGCCCTGCGCCGCAAGCTCGCGATCAACCGGCTCCGCGAGCGAAAACCGTTGGACGAGGCGGCGATCGACCGGTTCCTCAAGCGGCACGAGGTGCCGGTCGTCGAGGGCGTCAAGTGCACGTTCCTGTGGCGCGGCGACGCCGACGAGGTGCACCTGACCCACCGGATCGTGAACCAGCCGCAACGGGTGCCGCTGCGCCGGATCACCGGAACCTCCCTGTGGTTCGTGGTGATCGAGCTGCCCGAGGGCTCGCGGGTGGAGTACCAGCTCGAGGTGCGCCGCGGCGAGCACACCGAGCAGGTCAACGACCCGCTCAACCCCCGGGTGGCGCACAGCCCGGTCGGGTCGTCCTCGGTGTGCCAGGCCGAGGGCTACGTCACGCCCGACTGGACCCAGCCCGACCCGGACGCCCGACCCGGTGAGCTCGTCGACTTCCACCTGCACAGCCGCGCGCTGCGGCGCGAGGTGAGCTGCACGGCATACCTGCCGGCGAGGTTCCGGCGCACGACCCGCTATCCGCTGTTGGTCGTCCACGACGGGCACGACTACCTCAACTACGCGTCGATGAAGACGGTGCTGGACAACCTGATCCACCGCCTCGACCTGGCCGAGACGGTCGTCGTGTTCAGCGACCCGGGGGACCGGTTGGTGGAGTACGCGAACAGCTCCAAGCACGCCCGGCACGTCGTCACCGAGCTGGTGCCGCACGTCGAGGAGCAGCTGCCGCTGATCGGGGCGCCGCGCGGGCGGTGCCTGATGGGGTCGAGCTTCGGGGCGGTGGCGTCGCTGTCGACGGCCTACCGGCACCCGGAGTTCTTCGGCTCGCTGCTGGTGCAGTCCGGCTCGTTCGTGTTCACCGACATCGGGATGGCGCACGGCGGCGGGCCGGTCTTCGACCCGGTGGTGAAGTTCATGAACCGCTTCCGCGCCCGCCCGAAGCGGGTGGCCGAGCGGATGTTCCAGTCGTGCGGGATCTACGAGCCGCTGATCGTGCCGAACCGGTCGATGGTGTCGGTGTTCCGCGAGACCGGGATGACCGTGCGCTACGTCGAGGCACGCGACGG
The DNA here is from genome assembly GCF_035708005.1 of Segeticoccus sp. Taxonomy (NCBI): domain Bacteria; kingdom Bacillati; phylum Actinomycetota; class Actinomycetes; order Micrococcales; family Intrasporangiaceae; genus Segeticoccus; species Segeticoccus sp. Next base: position 3,206 of record NZ_DASSTI010000159.1, read on the forward strand.
GCACAGCTGGGAGGACTGGCGGGACCGGCTGCGCGACGGGCTGTCGTGGATCTACCCGGGACCGCAGAAGTTCGTGTACGAATGACTCACGCGACCGGCTGACCCGCCGGCGCCGTGGAGAGGGGACGAGCATGGTGGTCCGCGAGCAGTGGCACTCCCCGCGGATGGGGCGCGAGATCAACCTGGTGCGGTGGGGCACCTTCGGGGTCCCGGTGCTGGTCTTCCCGAGCGCCGGCGGCGACGCCGAGGAGATCGACCGGCACGGCGTGGTCGCCGCGTGCGGTGGCCTGCTGGAGGCCGGCCGGGTCAAGCTCTACTCCTGCGACAGCCTCGCCGGCCGGGCCCTGCTGGAGAAGCACGGCGACGACGAGTACCGCGCCCACGTGCTCAACCTCTTCCACGAGACGATCCGCGAGGAGGTCGTGCCGGCGATCTTCACCGACTGCCACGGCCCCCAGCCGGTCATCGCCGCCGGCGCCTCGATCGGGGCGTTCAACGCGGTCGCGATGCTCTGCCGCTACCCCGACATCTTCCACCGGGCGGTCGGCATGAGCGGCACCTACACGATCGACCGGTTCTACCCGCACTGGTCCTACGACCTGTACTTCTCCGCACCCACCGAGTTCGTCCCCGGCCTGTCCGGGCACCTGCTGACCATGCTGCAGCAGCGGATGATCATCCTCGCCACCGGCGAGGGGCAGTGGGAGGACGCGGGGGAGTCCTGGCTGATGGCCGACATCCTCGGCGGCAAGGGCATCCCCAACCGGGTCGACAACTGGGGGCCGGACTGGAAGCACGACTGGGAGACCTGGCGGGCGATGCTGCCGCAGTACCTCGCCGAGCTCACCTGACGCCGGCGCTACTTGCTGGGCGCGGGGCCGTGCGTCATCGGGTGCCCCGGAGGGGTGGACCCGCTCGGTCCGTTCGGGCCCGGGTAGGTCGTCGGCCGCACCTTGTCGGTCGGCATCTGCGGGTCGCTCGGCCGGACGGGCAGCGAGCTCGGCAGGTGCGGCGGGGACGCGGTGGCCCTGGTCGGGCCGTGCTGGGTGTGCAGCGGGTTCTTGTGGCCGCCCGTGGGCATCGGTGTGGTCACCGGCGCGCTCCCGCCCGACCCGCCGGATCCCCCCGAGGTCTCCTGCCCGCACGCCGCCACGCCCAGCAGCGTCAGGCCGAGGGTGAGTGCCGCGGCCGCCGTCGTGGCCGCCCGCTTGGTCGCCCGTGTGCCCATGGAACCGATCATGCCGGTATGACGTGAGCTGGCCTCCCGCGGTTCCGTCTCAGGGGCGGACGTGGAGACCCGACCGGCGCCGTGGGCGGCCCGGCCGCCCGGCACGTCATGGTAGAAGGGCGCATGGGCACGCTCAGGGGACTCGGGGAGACCGGGACGCTCACGGACGACGACGACGCGCTCTACCGCGCGTGTCTGGAGAACGGTCCGCTCGGCACGGACGACCTGGCCGGGCACCTGCAGTGGGACCCCGCCACCGTGCAGCAGCGTCTGGGCCGGCTGGCCCGGTGGGGGCTGGTGCGGGAGAGCGGGGGCCAGGTCACGGCCCTGCCACCCCGGGCGCCGCTGCACGGGCTCGCCGCCCAGCTCGAGGCGGCCGCGCTGGAGGCCCGGCAGCGCGCCAACGGGTGGGGGCAGTGGTGGCAGCAGTACGGCGAGCAGGCGTCCTTCCTCGAGGTGATCGAGGACGACGACGCCGCGTCGGCAGCAGAGGGCGGAGTGGTGGAGGCCGCCCGGCACGAGGTGCTCGGCCTGCAGATCGGCCCGCTGGGGCCGGCCGCCAAGCGCCCCCAGCCCAGGGTGGCCGACGGCTTCTTCGCGGCGGTGGACCGGGGCGTGCGGTTCCGCGTCGTCTACGGCGTCAGCCTGCTGCGTGACCCGCTCGCGCTGTCCGCGGTGCAGCGGTGCATCGCCCTGGGGGAGGAGGCCCGCGTCTTCCCGGACGTGCCGCTCAACCTGACGATCGGCGACGGCCGTGTCGGCGTGGTCACGGTGCCGGGCGATCCGCAGAACCGGCGCAACGCCGTGGTGGTGCACCCCTCGGGCCTGCTCGACGCGCTGGTCTCGCTGTTCGACTCGTTCTGGCGGATGGGTGTGCCGGTGTCCGCCGACGAGGAGCCGGTGGCCGACCGGCGACCCCCCGACCGGGACAGCCGGCAGCTGCTGGCCTACCTGAGCGCCGGCCTGACCGACGAGTCGATCGCCCGGGAGCTCGGCGTCAGCGAGCGCACCGTGGGCCGGCGCATCTCCAGGCTGCAGGAGCTGCTGGGGGCGCACAGCCGCTTCCAGCTGGGGTCGCAGGCGGTGCGGCGCGGGTGGATCTGACCGGGTGAGGTGGTCAGATCCACCCGCGCTCACGGCATACCGCCGTGGTGGGTGAGGCTCAGGAGGCGTCCGGGGCGACGATGCTCGGCAGGGCCTTCTCGAACCTGGCGTCGAAGACGAGCGCGGGCAGCTTGTGGCCCTGGTTCGGCGCGTCCTCGATGAGGTTGACCGCGAACTGCGAGCTCTTGAGCCGCTGGTTCGGGGTGCCGTGGTGCCCGTTGCTGCCGAAGCTGCAGTCGCCGACGTTGTAGAACGACTTCTGCACGTCCAGGGTGCGCTGGGCGTTCAGGGAGCTGCCGCGGGCGTGCACGACGAAGTAGGTCCCGAACGCATCCGCCATGAGCTCGATGCGCCGGGTGGCCTCGGGCCCGGTGAACGGGGAGTCGAACAGGTTCTTGGCGTACTGCACCTGGTGGCCGTACTCGTGCGCGAGGATGCCCAGCGGGGCCGCCTTGTCGCCGAGGCCGATGCCGCGGGTGCCCTGCAGGATGCCGTCGCCGACGATGATCCGCTTGGTCAGGTTGAACTCGGCCGCGTCCTCCGGGGTCGGGTCGAAGGCGAACGCGTTGAAGGTGAAGTACGGGTTCTCCCCGCCGGCCATACCCGGGTCGGACAGCACGATGTCCTGGACGAGCTCGGCGTAGCTCAGCGCCGTGGCGTGGTCCATCCCGTAGAGGACCTCGTAGACGTGGGTGATCCGGTCGAGGTCCTGGTAGACCTTGCCGTGCATCGGGATGAGCTGGATGTCGGAGCCGTCGAAGTCCCAGAACCGCTTGAGGTTCGTCATCTCGCGGTTCAGCTCGTTGGTGTAGGAGCCGTCGATGCCGAAGGTGTTGGCCTTGCTCTGCTGGCCGAACAGCAGCGCGTCGTAGGTCGGGATCTGGTCGCCGCCGAGGAGGGAGAGGAGCAGCAGGTTGATGAAGTCGACATCGCTCATCTCGGCGGTCAGCCAGTCCCGCAGGGACGTGCTCTGGCACTGGTAGTCATCGGGGTTGATCAGGCTCTGCGACTGCTCGTAGAAGGTCGTTCCGGTCAGGCCGTACTGCTTCTGCTTGGCCGCGACGGTCGTGGCCCAGTTCGCCGGCAGGGTGGCCGCGGCCGCGTGGATGCGCGCCTTGAGCTCGGGGGAGAGGCTGCTCTTGGCCAGCAGCGCGTCGATCCGCGCCTGCACCGAGTTCTGGGTGCTCGCGGTGGCGGCGGACGCCGGGGTGGCCGCGTCGGCGCTCGATGCGTCGGCGCTGGCCGCGAAGGCCGCGGTCGGTGCCAGGCTCAGCGTCGCGGCGAGGCCGGCTGCGAGACCGTAGGCAAGGGGCTTCTTCGTCATCAATCCTGTTCCGTTCCTGGCCGGTTCGGCGGCTGCCGAAAGGGGTGAGTGGCCCCGACTCTGTCCGGCCGGTCG
>NZ_DASSTI010000160.1:0-9654 GCF_035708005.1 Segeticoccus sp.
GGGCTCAGCGCGAGGCGGCGCGGTGCTCGTCGAGATCGGCCGCGCCGAACGCGTCCGGCAGCACCTCGGTCATCGGCCTGACCCCCGACGGCGTCATGAGCAGGCAGTCCGGTCCGCCGTGCTCCCAGAGCAGCTGCCGGCAGCGGCCGCACGGCATGATCGTCTCGCCCTCACCGTTGACACACGAAACCGCGACGAGCCGGCCGCCCCCGGACATCACGAGGTCCGAGACCATCCCGCACTCGGCACACAGCGTCACGCCGTAGGCGGCGTTCTCCACGTTGCAGCCCGCGACGTGACGACCGTCGTCGACCAGGCCGGCCACGCCGACCGGGTAGCCGGAGTAGGGCGCGTACGCCCGACGCATCGCCTCGACCGCCTGGTCGCGCAGCAGGGTCCAGTCCACGTCGTCGCCGTGCCCGGACTGGAGCGGTCGTCCGCTCCCGCGGTGGTGGTCCCGCCCGCTCGCAGAGGTATGCCGTGAGCTCACCATGAGGTGCCCTCGCGGCGGCAGGTGCGTGCCGGCATACCGCTCATCCCTTCGTGTAGGGCTCGCCGTCCGCGGCGGGGGCGCGGACGCGGCCGACCACGCCGGCCACCGCGAACAGGGTCGCGAGGTAGGGCAGCATCGACAACAGGTTCGAGGGAATCGCGACGGGCGCCTGGATGAACGAGAGCACCGTCGCGAGCGCGTCGCAGAAGCCGAAGAGCAGGGCCGCGGCCAGCGCCCCGCGCGGCGACCAGCGGCCGAAGATCATCGCGGCCAGCGCGATGAAGCCCTTGCCGGAGGAGATGTTCTTGGTGAACGCCCCGACGGCACCGATGGTGATGAACGCGCCACCCAGGCCGGCGACGCAGCCGCCGAGGATGACGTTGCGGTAGCGGGTCCGGTTGACGTTGATGCCCACCGTGTCCGCGGCCTTCGGGTGCTCGCCGACCGCACGGGTGCGCAGCCCCCAGCGGGTGCGCAGCAGCGCCACGTCGACGGCGATGATCACCACGTAGGTCAGGTAGACGATGATGTTGGCGTCGAACAGCAGCGGCCCGACGATCGGGATCGCGCTCAACCCGGGAATCGCGATGGGGCTGAAGAAGCCGGGGTTGTTGAGCGTGTCCTGGTTGGGTTGCATCAGCGAGTCGTAGATGAACCCGGTCAGGCCGAGCACCAGCACGTTGATGACGACACCGACGATGATCTGGTTGACCATGTAGCGGATCGCGAAGACTGCCAGCAGGGCCGAGACCAGACCGCCGGCGACGACCGCCGCCACCAGCCCCAGCCCCAGGTTGTGCGTCACCGACCCGAACAGGGCGCCGGCGAACGCGCCGGCGAGCAGCTGCCCCTCGATGGCCACGTTGATGACGGCGGTGCGCTCACACAGGATGCCCGCCATCGAGCCGAGGATCAGCGGGATCGACAGGAAGATCGACTGCTGCATCAGGCCGAGCAGGTCGATCGTCGAGCCGCCCTGCTGGCCGGTCGCCGCCCACGAGAGGAAGGCGAAGACGAACGCGACGCCGACGACGATGGACGTCCAGCGCAGGGCCCGCGGCGGCAGGCCCTTGATCGCCTGCCAGACGCCGACCGCCACGATGAGGGCACCGAGGACGACGTTGACGTTGTGCGCCGGGGAGCGCAGGTCCGGCACGTGGAGCGCGGCGTCGGGAGCGCTCAGGTTGAACGTCGCGGTGACACCGGACTTCGCGCCGAAGCCCAGGCCCCAGACGGTGAGGGCGCCGACCAGCACGAAGAAGGCGCCGAGCGCAATCCGCTTGCGCGGGCTCATCTGCCGCTTGAGGGTCTTGAGGACGACGACGTCCGGGCTCTCGGGTTCGGCTCCCGACGGGGTCGTCACGGTGGTCTCGGTGCTCACCCGTTCCATCCCTTCGCGAGCTCCTGGCCCATGGTGCTCTCGCCCGCCCGCACCCGGAACACGCTCTTGATCAACGCGGGTGCGGCGATGAACAGCACGATGAGTGACTGCACGACCTGCACGAGGTCGACGGGGGTGCCGGTGCTCGACTGCATCTGCACACCGCCGGCGCGCAGCGCACCGAAGAGCAGACCGGCGAGCACCACGCCGCCCGGCTTGCCGCGCCCCAGCAGGGCGACGGTGATGGCGTCGAAGCCGATGCCGGCGTCGATGTCGCCCGTCACCGCCGGGTTCGTCCCCAGGATCTGCGCGCACCCGGCGAGCCCGGACAGCGCGCCCGCGATGAGCATGACGGCGATGTAGGCACGTCCGACGCTCATCCCGGCGGTGCGGGCGGCGAACTGGTTCGCCCCGACGGCGCGCAACCGGAAGCCGAGGCTGCTGCGGGTGAGCAGCCACCACACGCCCACGGCGGCGAGCAACGCGACGAACAGGCTGACGTTCACCCGCAGGTCCGAGGTGAAGATCCGCGGGAACCGCGCGGTGGCGTCGACGTTGTTCGAGATCGCCTGGCCGTAGGGCGGCGCCTGGAAGCCGCGGACGTTGAGCAGGTACTGCAGGAAGTACAGCGCGACGTAGTTCAGCATGATCGTCGTGATGACCTCGTGCGCACCGGTGCGTGCCTTGAGGAACCCGGCGATGCCGCCCCAGAACGCGCCGCCGACAATGCCCGCGGCGAGCGCGGCGATGAGGTGTATGCCGGCCGGCAGCTGCCAGTGGAAGCCCACGTATGCCGCGCACACGGCTCCCGCGATGATCTGCCCCTGGCCGCCAATGTTGAACAGTCCGGCGCGGAAGGCCAGCGCCACCGACAGGCCGCCGAGGATCAGCGGGGTGGCGTTGACCAAGGTCTCCGAGATGGGTCCGAGGATGGCCGTCGCGCTGCCGCTGGTCAGCGTCGCGGGGTTGAGGATCGCACCCTGGAAGAGGGACACCCAGGCGGCGCCGATCGCCTTGCCCGCGAACGTGAACGTGTCCCACGGGTAGGCGAAGAAGTAGCTCATCGCCGTGCGCGTGTCCGGGTCGGCGACGGCGATGAGGATCGAGCCGATGATGCCGGCGAAGACGAGCGACAGCACGGTCATCAGGACCGGCCGCTCGCCCCCGCCCCAGCGGAACCGCCGGCGGACCTGGGGCTCCTCGGCGTTGGTGGCGGTGCTCATGCCGGGGCCCCCGCGAAGTGTCGAAGCGAAGCGGAGAACTTCGTGGGGTGGGTCATGCTTGCTCCTTGACCGTGCTGTCGTCGGCGCCGCTGGTCGAGCCGGCCATGAGCAGGCCGATCTCGTCGGCGGAGGCGCCGGCGGGCAGCTCGCCGATGATGGCGCCGCGGTACATCACGCCGATCCGGTCGGCGAGGCCGATGACCTCGTCGAGCTCGGTCGAGACCAGCACCACGGCGGTCCCCTTGTCGCGCTCCTCGACGATGCGCCGGTGGACGAACTCCATGGAGCCGACGTCGAGCCCACGGGTGGGCTGGGCGACGACCAGTAGCCGCAGCGGCCGGGACAGCTCCCGGGCCAGGACGACCTTCTGCTGGTTTCCTCCGGACAGCGTCGACGCGAGAGCCTGCGCCGACGGCGTGCGCACGTCGAACTCCGCGACGCGCTGTTGGGCGTTCTTGTCGATCGCCTTGAGGTCGATGCTCACGGGCGTGCCGAACGGTGGGCGGTTGTGCATGTCGAGCACGAGGTTCTCGGCGATCGTGAAGCTGCCGATCAGCCCGTCGTGCAGCCGGTCCTCGGGAACGTAGCCGACACCACGCTGGAGCACGTCCTCGACGCTGGCCCCCGTGAGATCCTCGCCGTCCAGCAGGATTCGCCCGTGCTCGGGCTCGGCGAGCCCGAGCAGCGCCTCGGTGAGCTCGGTCTGCCCGTTGCCCTGCACCCCCGCGATCGCATAGATCTCGCCACCGCGGACCTCGAGGGAGACGTCGTCGACGAGGACCTGCCCGGCGGCGTCCACGACGCGCAGGTCCTCGACCTGCAGGACTGGCTCGCGGGGCTCGGCGGGCTCCTTGTCGACCGTCAGCTTGACCGGACGCCCGACCATGAGCGACGCCAGCTCCTGCGCCGACGAGCTCGGGGTGGTCTCGCCGACGACCTTGCCGCGGCGGATGACCGTGATCTTGTCGGCCACCGCGCGGACCTCGCGCAGCTTGTGGCTGATGAAGACGATCGAGGTGCCGGCGTCCCGCAGGGAGCGCATGACCTCCATGAGCTCGTCGGTCTCCTGCGGGGTGAGGACGGCCGTGGGCTCGTCGAGGATGAGCACCCGGGCGTCGCGGACCAGCGCCTTGATGATCTCGACCCGCTGCTGCACGCCCACCGGCAGGTCCTCGACGAGGGCGTCCGGCGGCACCTGCAGCCCGTAGCGCTTGGAGACCTCCTGGACTTCCCGGCGGGCCTTGCGCCGGTCGAGGAAGCCCAGGGGGCCGGTCCGTTCGTGGCCCAGGCTGACGTTCTCGGCGACGGTGAAGACCGGCACGAGCATGAAGTGCTGGTGCACCATGCCGATGCCCGCCCGCATGGCGTCGCCCGGTCCGGAGAAGGTGACCGGCTGGTCGTCGAGCAGGATCTGTCCGTCGTCGGGTTCGTAGAGCCCGTAGAGGACGTTCATGAGCGTGCTCTTGCCGGCGCCGTTCTCGCCCAGGAGGGCGTGGATCTCGCCCGGCTCGACCACCAGGTCGATGTGGTCGTTGGCCACCAGCGAACCGAATCGTTTGGTGATGCCACGTAGCTCAAGCTTCACGTGAGCGCTTTCCGCAGGGGTGCTGAGAGGTTCCGGACGGCGATGAGGAGGGTGGGCACCCGGCCCACCCTCCTCGCGCGACCGGTTCGGACTACTTCGGCTGAGCCGGAGAGGTGATCTTGATCTTGCCCGAGATGATGTCGGACTTGAGGCTGTCGAGCTCCTTCTTCACGTCACTCGGCACCTTGGAGTCGAACTGGTGGAACGGCGCGAGGCCGACCCCGTCGTTCTTCAGCGTGCCGATGTAGTTGCCCGTCGGGAACTTGCCGTCCGAGGACTGCTTGAGGTACTGCTCCACCGACTTGGTGATGCCCTTCGTCACGCTGGTGACGAAGTACTGGCAGTACTGCGAGGCGCTCTCGCAGCCGTCGGTGTCGACCCAGATCAGGTTGAGCTTGCCACCGGCGGCCTGCGCCGCGGCGCCCGAGCCGAGACCGGTGCTGCCGGCGACCGGGAAGACGATGTCGGCGCCCTGCTGCTGGAAGGCCTGGGTGATCGAACGGCCCTTGTTCTGGTCGGTGAACGACTGGGCGAACGTGCCGCCCTTCTGGTTCTTCTCGTTCCAGCCGAGGACCTGGACGTTCTTGCCCTTCTGCTTGTTGTAGTACTGCACGCCCTCCCAGAAGCCGTCCATGTAGATGGTCACCGGCGGGATGTTGAGGCCGCCGTAGGTGGCGACCTTGCCCGTCTTGCTCATCGCGGCGGCCAGGTAACCACCGAGGAAGGCGGCCTGGGCGGTGTTGTACTGCAGGCCGTAGACGTTCGGGCCGCTGGAGGGCGCGTCGACCTCGGCGAAGTGGGTCTTGGGGTTCTTCTTGGCGGTGGTCTTCACCGCGTCGGCCATCAGACCGCCCACGGCGAGCACCGTGTCACAGCCCTTGTTCACCTCGGCGTTGAGGTTCGGCACGTAGTCGTTCTGGCTGTTCGACGACACGTAGCTGACCTTGATGTTCGAGTTCGCCTGGTGTGCACCCTGCATGCCGTTCCACGACGACTCGTTGAACGAACGGTCGTCGACACCACCGGTGTCCAGGACCATGCAGGCCTTCAGGGCGTTGCCGGAGGCGGTCCCCCCGCCGGTGCCCCCCGTGCTGCTGCTGGGCGAGGTCGCCGCCGACGGGGAGTTCCCCGACGTCCCCGAGGCCCCCGTGCTGCCACTGCTTGCGGGCTTGCTCCCGCACGCCGTCGCGGTGAGCCCCACCAGGGCCACCGCGGTCGCCACCTTCATCACCGAACGCACTGCGTCTCCTCCATCTGTAGCCCACGCGCCGGAAATGGGCGTGACCGCGGCAGACTCTATCTCGCTCCGTGGGATGCTGTCTGCCACCGGAGCACGCCGGTGTCCCAACCGTTACGTGCCGGTTTTCGCGGTGGCCTACCGGCCGGTGGCCGAGGCCAGGACCGCGGCCGCGAGCAGGCGGGCGCCCACCCCCACCGCGTCCTCGTCGACCACGAGGTCGCCCTGGTGCAGCTCGTAGGTCGGGCCGCCCGGCGAACGTGTCCCGAGGCGGGCCAGCGCACCGGGCGCGGCGGTCAGGTACCAGGCGAAGTCCTCGCCGCCGAGGGACTGCTTGGTCGGCACGACCGCGTCCGCACCGAGGGCGCTGGCAGCGGCCAGCCGGAAGGCCTCGACCGCGTCGCCGTCGTTGACCACCGGCGGGACTCCGCGCACGTGCTCCACGTGGGCGGTCACGCCGTACGGCGCGACGACCTGTTCGATCACCTCGACGAGGACGTCACCGGCGGCCTCCCACGCCTCGGCGTCCAGCACCCGCAGTGTGCCCTGCGCGGTGCCCGTGGAGGGGATGACATTGCTGGCGACACCGGCCTGCACCAGGCCCCAGACCATGGCGACCCCCGAGCGCGGGTCCAACCGGCGGGACAACACGGCGGGCACGTCGGTGACCACCTTGCCGAGGGCGTAGGTGAGGTCCTGCGTGAGGTGGGGCCGGGAGGTGTGACCGCCCTGGCCGGTGAGGGTGACGGTGACGGCGTCGGCCGCGGCGGTGATCGGTCCCTCGACCAGACCCACCTGGCCCACGTCGATGGTGGGGTCGCAGTGCACGGCCAGGCAGCGGTCGACCTCGTCGAGCACGCCCTGCTGCAGCACCGTGTGCGCACCGCCGGGCATGACCTCCTCGGCGGGCTGGAAGACGAGGCGCACGGCGATCCCGCCCTCGGTGAGCCGATCGGCCAGCCCCTGCAGCGCCAGGCCGGCGCCGAGCACGGCAGTCGTGTGCACATCGTGCCCGCAGGCGTGGCAGACGTCAGCGGTCCGCGAGGCCCAGGGCAGCCCGGTGCGCTCGGGCAGCGGCAGCGCGTCCAGGTCCGCTCGCAGCGCGACCCGGTATGCCGGGTCCTCCGCGCCGATGTCGGCGACCAGTCCGGTGCCCGACAGCGGGCGGACGCGCACGCCGGCCTCGGTCAGCCGGTCGGCGACGAAGGCGGTGGTGCGGTGCTCCCGCCAGGCGGTCTCGGGGTGAGCGTGCAGGTCCCGGCGCCAGTCCCGCAGGTCGTCCTTGCGCGCGTCGACGGCAGCGACCAGTTCGGCGAGGACGGGCGAGGGTTCCACAAGAGCCCAAGCGTACCGGCGTCCCCGGCCGCCACCGGACACCGCATCCAGGGGTGGGTCAGGCGAGCACCACGCAGAACGGTCCGCCGGCGCGGGGGTCGTCGTCGTCCGCGCGGTCGCGCAGCACGTCGAGGAGGGTGGCGTAGGTGTCCTCGTCCTCGCCGCCCAGCGCCTCGGCGCCGGTCCAGACCACGAGCACCCCGCGGTCGTCGGTCACGTCGGAGAGGGCGTCGGCGAGCGCGTCCCAGTTGTGTCCGAACCACTCGGGCAGCGCGAACGCCTCCTGCACCTGCTCGAGCGCGCGGCGCTTGTCCGCGGCGCCCTCGGTGTCGAGGTGCACGAACCGCCAGCCGGCGTCCCCGGCCGCCCGCTCGGCCTCCTCGACGAGGTCGTCACCGACGGTCTCGTCGATCGAGCCGGACGGCACGACCCGCCCCTCGGTGGCGGAGAGCAGCTCCTGCAGCGTCATGGCGGGGTTCCTCATCGTTCTCTCGGCGGGCCATCGGCCCGGTCCTCATCGCTGGATGCGGCGGAACGACTGGTAGTGGTCGTCGGTGTAGTAGAGCGTGCCGTCCCGCGCCGCGATGATCCGCCGGGCGCCGCGGTCGGGCGACCCGGGAGTCACCACGGTGTACTCGCGGTAGTACCCGCGCGGCTCGGGCGGCAACAGGCCCTCCCGGTTCTGGAAGACGCCGTCGTCCTGGCGGTAGGGGTAGGGCCCACCGTGGTCGATGAGGTCGATCGTGTGGTGCGCCTCCGGTGGCAGGTCCGCAGAGGCGACGGTCGGCATACCGTCGTTCGGGGTGGCCGACCCCGAGGGCCGCGGTGACAGGCCGGGGGTGGCGCCCGCCGGTGGCGACGCCGAGGTGCCCGCAGGACCACAGCCGCCGGCCAGGCCACCGACCAGCGCCACGATCACGACCAGCAGCAGGCTGGCGACGCCGCCGCGCCGCAGCCGGCCGGGCCGCATCAGAAGTACTCCCGCGGCACGTAGGTGCCCCAGACCTCGCGCAGCGCGGTGCTCACCTCTCCGCCGGTCGCCCGCGCGGCGAGGGCCTCGCGCATGGGCGGCAGGGTGTTGTCGCTGCCGGCAGCGGCGGCCTGCAGCTTCTCCAGGGCCCGGGCGACGGCGTCCGCGTCGCGCTCGGCGCGCAGGGCGGCCAGCCGCTCGGCCTGCTCGGCCTCGATGCGCGGGTCCACCCGCAGCGGCTGGTAGGGCTCCTCGTCGTCGGTCCGGAAGCGGTTGACCCCGACGACGGTCCGCTGCCCGTGGTCGATCTCGAGGGCGATCTGGTAGGCGGACCGCTCGATCTCGGTCTTCTGGAAGCCCTGCTCGATCGCGGCGACCGCTCCCCCGCGGTCCTCGACCGCGGCCATCAGCTCCTCGACCGCGCCCTCGAGGTCGTCGGTCATCGACTCCACCACGTAGGACCCGGCGAACGGGTCGACCGTCTTGGTCACGTCGGTCTCGTAGGCGATCACCTGCTGGGTGCGCAGCGCGAGCCGGGCGGCTTTGGCCGTCGGCAGCGCGATCGCCTCGTCGTAGGAGTTGGTGTGCAGTGACTGGGTCCCGCCGAGCACCGCGCCGAGCCCCTGCAGGGCCACCCGGACCAGGTTGACCTCGGGCTGCTGGGCGGTCAGCTGCACGCCGGCGGTCTGGGTGTGGAAGCGCAGCATCATCGACTTCGGGTTCTGCGCGCCGAACTCCTCCTTCATCATCCGGGCCCAGATCCGCCGGGCCGCCCGGAACTTGGCGACCTCCTCCAACAGCGTGGTGCGCGCGACGAAGAAGAACGACAACCGCGGCGCGAAGTCGTCCACGGACAGCCCCGCCGACAGCGCCGCCCGCACGTACTCCTTGGCGTTGGCCAGGGTGAACGCGACCTCCTGCACGGGCGTGGCCCCCGCCTCGGCCATGTGGTAGCCGGAGATCGAGATCGTGTTCCACCGCGGGATGTGCCGGTGGCAGTAGGCGAACACGTCGCTGACCAGCCGCAGCGACTCCTTCGGCGGGTAGATGTAGGTCCCGCGGGCGATGTACTCCTTGAGCACGTCGTTCTGCACCGTGCCGGTCAGCTTGTCCGCGGCGATCCCCTCGGCCTCGGCGGCCAGCTGGTAGAGCAGCAGCAGCGTGGAGGCGGGCGCGTTGATCGTCATCGACGTCGACACCTTCTCCAGCGGCAGCCCGTGGAACAGGGTGCGCATGTCGTCGAGGCTGTCGATCGCGACCCCGACCTTGCCCACCTCGCCGTGCGCGATCGGGGCGTCGGAGTCGTAGCCCATCTGCGTGGGCAGGTCGAAGGCCACCGACAGCCCGCCGGTGCCGTGGCGCACCAGCTCGTGGTAGCGCTCGTTGGACTCCTTGGCCGTGCCGAACCCGGCGTACTGCCGCATCGTCCA
>NZ_DASSTI010000161.1:0-5264 GCF_035708005.1 Segeticoccus sp.
CGGTTGCGGTGGCTGCTCCTCGTCAGCTGCCTGCTGATAGTGCCGCTGGGAGCGCTCTTTGGCGAGCGACTGACGGACTTCGGGGACCTGCGGCAGGCCGTCGCCGCTGGTCAGGTGAGACAGGTCTGGGCGACAGACGGCATCGGGACAGGGTCCACCGGGTGTTCGACGCAACAGCTCCACTGGCGCAACGGCGCGCTCCCCCGGCGCACCGAGGTCGTGATCCAGAGCTCCGGTGAGGGGTACGACTGCGACCACTCCGCCACGCGACTGCTGAACAGTCGCGACGCCGTGACCCCACTGCGAGCGCTGCAGCCCGGCCTGCGCGTCACGCGAGTCCGGAGCGACTGGTCCTCGAGCACCCTGTTCGGCTGGTCGATTCCGCACTGGCTCGGGCTGGCCGGGCTGGGCTTGCAGGTGCTCGGCGTCATCATGCTGATCCACGGGCCCACTCCGTGGCGGGCGACCCGTTGGGCGTGGTTCTGGGTGATGGTCAACCCGCTGGGCACGGTGGCCTTCGCCCTGCTCGGCGGTCCTACACCACCGCTGCCCGCGCCGCGGATGCCCCACCGCGTGCTCACCGGCGGCTGGGCCTTCTTCCTCATGCTGGTCCTCGGGGGATTCGCGAAGGCCTGGTCATGACGCCGAGCTGTTCGTGACGCCGGGGCTGTTCGGGAGGGCGGCGCCGAGTGAGTCCTGAGTCAGCCCCTGCGTCAGCCCAGTGCGGTCACGGCCACGGCCTGGCCTGAGCGCCCGGCCAGGCGGAACAGGTCCAGGGCGGCGGGGGCGACCTGCACGACGGGGACGTGCACGGCATACAGCTCGGCGGCGGCGAGGGCACCCAGGGTGATGATCGCGTCGGGCTGGGTGAGGACGATCGCGGCGGGCGCGGCGCCGGCGCGGATGAGCTCGGCGAGCACGCTGGAGGAGGAGGACGATCCGCGCCCGGAGGCCATCGCCAGGACCGCGCCGGTGACCGAGTGGCCGAGCTGCGGGTGGTGGGCGTCGACGATGCGGCCGTGGTGGTCCACGCCGCCCCAGAACGACAGCGGCAGCGTGAGCGCGAGCACCGGGCCGGTTGCCTTGCCTGCACACAGGATCCGTCCGCTCACCGCCTCACCGGCAAGCTCGACCGTGCCGGGGGTCTCACCGACCGACTTGGCCGCCTCACTCATCGAGCACCATCCGTCCGGCCACGGCCGAGCGCACGCACTCCGCGAGTGAGCCGAGGGTTACGTCGATGCCGAGGTTCGCCGGCGCGTAGTGCGCCCACTTGCCGGAGTTCGTCATCGCGGTGCGCGTGCCCGCGGGCAGGATCGACGTGACGTAGGTGCAGGTATCGAGGACGAAAACGCCTCCGGCGGCTTCGATCTGGCGGACATACCCCGCCTGCTCGGCCAGCCGGTGCACCCCGCGCCCGGTGGAGAGGTAGAGCCGGCAGCCGTCGGCGACGCGCTTGCCGGCGAGCGCCTCCGCGAGCGCGCGCACCTCGGCGAGCGAGGCGTGCGGCGTGCCGAGGCTGACCACGTCGAGGGCGTCGGTGCGCGCGGTGCACAGGTCGCGCCGCGCCGCGCGCAGGTCCTCTTCGGTCAGGACGACAGCCGGTATGCCCGGATCGGCGACGGCTGCCAGCGTGGGCGCCTCGGGAGTGCGCCCGACGGCGTGGAAGAGGGCGACGGATCCGGAGGAGGCAGCCGTCGAGCCGAGGGTCTTGAGCTGGTCCTCGGACGCGTCGCCGGGCAGCCCGACCACTGCGGGGACCTGGTCGCCGCTGCGCAGCCCGACGAGGTAGCCAACCAGGGCATAGCCGAGCTCGGAGGCGAACCACCGCGGCGGCACCGCGCGAACGTCGACGACCAGCTGGGCGCGGCGATTCGTGTCCAGGTGCAGCCCCGCGGCGGGTGCCTTGCCGGTGACCGCGGCGCAGATGTCGAGGAAGTCGCCGTAGCGGTCGGTCCGGGCGCCGAGCACGGAGTTGGCGAAGACGATGGCGTTGGACTCGGCCCAGGCGACGTGCTCGCCGACCGCGGGCCGGGCGTCGACCTGGTAGGGCGCGCAGGTGAAGGTCGGGCGCGCGCCGATCGCGAGGTAGGCCTGCATGAGCTCGCGCCCGGCGGTCTTGATGTCGGGATAGCGCTCGGCGTCGTCCCGGATGAGGCCCGGGTGGACCAGGTCCAGGGAGCCGACGTTGAGCGTGGTCGGCACGGCGACCCGGCCGCCGAGGTCGAGCAGGCGGTGGACGAAGTCGAGTCCGGCCCGCCCGTGGTAGAGGCAGGAGTCGATGTGCGCCTGCGTCACGTCCAGCAGACGCTCGGCGCCCCGCACCCGTGCGAGGCCGACCACGATCCGCATCGCCATGGCGACGGCCGGCCCCTGCCCGCCGTCCAGCATCTCCTGCTCGGTGCGGGTGAGCTCCAGGGTCACGTCTCGCCCAAGGGTTCGATGAGTGGCTCCAGCCGGGCGCCCTCGGGCTCGCGCCGGGTCTCGGCGAGGTCGGCGCGGACGTGGTCGAGGTGGGAGCTGATCTCGGCCCGGACCAGGTCGGTGTCGCCGGCCTCGGCGGCGGCGAGCACGCGCTCGAGCTCGTCGACCATCCCCACCAGGGCCTCCGGCGGCAGCTCGGCGACGGCGCCGAGGCGCTCCTGGTCACGCAGGCCGAGCGCGAGCTTCGCCAGGCGCTCCCCGCCGCCGCGGATGAGGAACAGTTCGTGGACGCGCCGCTCGTGGATGAGGAAGTCCCGGATCCGGCCGTCCTCGGCAGCCCGGCGCGCCTCGGCCATCTCCGCCTCGGCCGGCGCGCGCAGGTCGGCCACGTCCACGGCGGCCAGCCGGATGATCGCGGGGACCTCCAGCAGGCGTCGGATGTCGGCCAGCTCGTCGAGCTCCTCCTCGGTCCGCGGCACCAGCCGGAACCCGCGGTTGCGCACCGGCTCCAGGACCCCCTCGTTGACCAGCGCCATCATCGCCTCGCGCACCGGGCTGACCGAGATGCCGAGCTGCTTGGCCAGCGCGGTCGCGGAGTAGATCGACTCCGGTCCGATCTCGCCGGAGACGATGGCCTCGCGGATGATCGCCTGCGCCTGCTCACGCAGCGGCGCGGGCCGGATGATCGCGGTCTCGGAACTGACGTGAGGGCTCTGGATGCTCATCTGGCTCCCTTCCGGGCCGGTGCTGTGGCCGTCGCCCATCGCGCCGACCCATTGACAGGGCCATCCCGCGGGCACAGACTAGCGCGCATCGTAGACGGTAATCGATCACCGATCACCCGTCCCGCCACGTTCCTCCCCGGGAAGGACGGCCATGGCCTTCGACCCCCTCCTCGACCCCTTCGACCTCGGCAGGCTGCACCTGCGCAACCGGGTCGTCAGCACCTCCCACGAGCCCGCCTTCGGTGAGGACGGGATGCCCAAGGACCGCTACCGCCTCTACCACCTGGAGAAGTCCCGCGGCGGCGTCGGCCTCACCATGATCGGCGGGTCCGCGGTGGTCGGCCCCGACTCCCCGCCGGTGTTCGGCAACCTGGAGATGTACCGCGACGAGGTCGTCCCCTGGCTGCGGCACCTGTCCGACGACGTGCACGAGGCCGGCGCCGCCGTGATGATCCAGCTCACCCACCTGGGCCGGCGCACCAGCAACTACACCGGCGACTGGCTGCCGGTCGTCTCCGCCTCCGGGATGCGCGAGCCGCAGCACCGCGCCTTCCCCAAGGTCGCCGAGGACTGGGACATCGACCGGATCGTCGCGCAGTATGCCGACGCGGCCGCGCGTGCCGAGGCCGGTGGCCTGGACGGGATCGAGCTGCAGCACTACGGCCACTTCATGGACAGCTTCCTGTCGCCGTGGCTGAACGACCGCGACGACGAGTTCAATGGCGACCTGGCCGCCCGGCTGGAGGTCGGCCTGCGGATCGTCCGGGCCGTCAAGGCGAGCGTGGGCAGCGACTTCCAGGTCGGCATACGGATGGCGATGGACGAGGGGCGACCGGACGGGCTGCGGCCCGCCGAGACCATCCCGGCCCTGCGGGCATACGCGCAGGAGGGCGTGACGTTCGTCAGCGTCATCCACGGCACGATCGAGTCGGACAAGGCGCTGGCCGAGACGATTCCGGGGATGGGCACGCCGTCGGCGCCGTTCCTGGACCTGTGCAAGCAGGTGCGCGAGAGCGTCGCCATCCCGGTCATGCACGCGGCCCGGATCGCCGACGTCCCCACCGCGCGGTATGCCGTGCGCGAGGGTTACGTGGACCTCATCGGGATGACGCGCGCGCAGATCGCCGACCCCTACCTCGTGCGCAAGCTGGAGGCCGGCAAGGAGGACGAGATCCGGCCGTGCGTGGGCGCGAGCTACTGCCTGGACGCGATCTACGACTCCGGCAGCGCCAAGTGCATCCACAACCCGGCAGTGGGGCGTGAGGCCGAACTCCCCCACGTGCTGGGCGATTCGGCGGATGAGCGCTTGCACGTCGTGGTCGTCGGCGCCGGGCCGGCCGGGCTCGAGGCAGCGCGGGTGAGCGCCTCACGGGGGCACCGGGTCACGGTGCTGGAGGCGAACTCCAAGCACGGCGGGCAGGTCGCGATCGCGGCGCACTCCGAGCGGCGGCGCGACCTGATCGGCATCGTCGACTGGCGCCTCGCCGAGGCACGCCGGTTGGGAGCGTCGTTCTCGTTCAACACGCTTGCCGAGGACTCAGACGTGCTGGCGTTGGCGCCGGACGTGGTGATCGTCGCCACCGGCGGGATGCCGAACTCCACCTGCGTGCCGGTCGGCCACGACCTCGTGCACGACGTGTGGGACGTGATGACCGGCGGGCTGAAGACGACCGGCAGCGTGCTCGTCTACGACGACGCGGGCGGCTACCCGGCGCTCGACGCGGTCGAGCACCTCGCCACCCACGGCGCGACCGTGCACTACGTCACGCCCGAGCGCACGGTCGGGGTCGAGGTCGGCTCGATGAACTCCCCGGCCTACCTCGCCACCATCGAGAAGTATGACGTGAGCGTCGCCCTGGCGCGGCGCGTCACCGAGGTCAAGGCCCTCGGGCCGGGCGCCGGTGTCGTGGCGCTGCTGACCAAGGAGTACTCGGACATGACCGAGACGCTGCAGGTCGACCACGTCGTCGTCGACCACGGCACCGTCCCCAACGACGACCTGTACTTCGCGCTCAAGCCGGCCTCCCGCAACCTCGGGCAGGTCGACTACCAAGCGCTGTTGGCGGGCCGGCCGCAGGAGCTGTCCCCCCACCCCGACGGCAGCTTCCGGCTCTT
>NZ_DASSTI010000162.1:0-3458 GCF_035708005.1 Segeticoccus sp.
TCGAGGGCGTGGACGGCCTGTTCGTAGGAGCCGGTGCGGTTCTCGCCGGTGAGGCGTCCCACGGCCTCCCACATGCCCTCCACTGCCAGGTAGTGGCGTTCGGGCTGCAGCGGTTCCCCGGCGTACCAGAGCGCGTGCCCGATGTCGCCGAGGGTGCGCACGTCGCCCTCGCGCAGCGTCGCGCGGGTGGAGGAGGATCCGTTGGCGCGGGCCGGCTCCTCCACCGAGCGGGTGGAGTAGGCCGGGGTGCGGGCCTCCAGCGGGTGCAACCCGGCGGGGACCTGGGTGTTGTTGTAGTGCCACTTCACGGCCTTGGTCATCGCCGCCCGAAGCACCTGCAGCCACTGGGTCAGTTGCGGGTCGGGCTCGCCGGGCTTGAACCGTGCCGGGTCGGGAACGAACTGGGCGCGGAACTCCATGGCCCGCACGATCAGCCAACTGAGAAGGTCCGCGCGCAGCTCGGCGCAGTTGTCCACGCTGGCCGGGTAGAGCTTGTGGCAGTGCTGCCGGTAGACCCACCTGACCACGCCGTAGGTGCGGGAGGCGTACTCGGTGTCCGCCGCGGTGTCCGGCGCCGGCCACCACTCGGGGACCACGGGCGTGTCGGCGGGCACGTAGGTCACCGAGCCTCCCTCGCGGTGATGCGGGCCTCCAGCGTGGAGATGGCCCGCTCGAGCTGGTCCAGCTCGCGGCGCAGGTCGCGCATGGTGCGGCGCTGGGCGCGGGTCACCGCTTCTTCCGCTCGTCGTGCCGGCGCCACTCCTCGGCCCCGCAGCGCCGGCACCGGATGTAGGTGGTCGTGACGCCACGGTGGGTGTGGACGTCGGGACGGTCGCAGGTGATGAGGTGCTGGAGCTGGTCAGGCATCAGGCGCTCTCCTCGTCTCGCGTCTCGCCGGTTTCGCGGTTCCACAGGACGGTGCGGCCGGCGATGATGCGGGATTGCCAGGGGTCGGATTCGTCAGGACCCGCGCCGCCCCCTCCTTTACAGGAGGGGGGGCGGGCGTAAGGGTCCCCCTCCGTAAGGGTCGTAAGGGGTGCGTAAGGGTCTGATTCGTGCTCAGCCCGTAGGGGTTTCTCGGCCGCGTAAGGGGGGTACGGCGATTCGGACCCCGTAAGGGTCTCCGTAAGGGTCCAGACGACCGGCTTCTGCCTCGCGTCGTCGCCCTCGTGCCGGGTCAGGTGACCGGACTTGGCGAGCCCATCGAGCTTGCGTCGGGCCTTCATCACCTGTGCCGGTGTCGGGCTCTCCTCGGTGAACAGCGATGCCGCTGCCGCCTTGGCGGTGATGCCGTGATGTCCGGCCGACTTCGCGAGCATGAGCAGATCGGTGGAGTGCCACACGGCCGAGGTGCCGGCGTCGTGGTCGTGCAGGATCTTGAACGGGCCGACCTCCTCGGCCGGTTGCTTGAGGTGTGACCACTCAACGATGGGGTCGCCCGCGGCGCCCCACAGGAGCGCCACCGACCCGGAGCCGGCGCCGATCCAGACCGAGCCGTACAGGTCGGCGAGGGTGGTCGGCTTGGTACCGTTGGCGCCCTTCTTCACCATGTGGTGCAGCTCGAGGACCTCGACACCGTTGGCGAGGCACAGTTGCCGTGCACGGTTGTACCCGGCACCCACCTCGTCGTCGGACAGCCCGATCGCTGCGTCCTTGATCGAGTCGATGACCACCGTGTCGGCCCCGGCGAGTTGAGCCAGCCCGAGCAGCGTCTCGGGATGCTTGGCCACGTCGGCGATCGGGGGTCCGGGCCACACCACGAGCCGGTCGCGCAGCGTCTCCCGCGGCACGTCGGCGAGGGTGCGCCGCAGCGATCGGGCGATCTGGCGGGGGCGGTCCATGGCGAGGTAGAGCACCCGGGAGCCGGTGGGGGCGACGGGCATGCCGAGCACGTCTCCGCCGACGATGCGTGCGCGGGTCACCTGCCCGCACAGTGTGGTCTTGCCGACCCCGGCCGGGCCGGCGATGGTCAATGCCTCACCCTCGGCCCACGCAACCGAGTTGCCTTCGCCCCACACGGCAGGCACCTCGGCCGGAGTGTCGAGGATGAACACGTCACCGGAGACGAGGCGGGACAGGGCCTCGGCGTGCTCGTCGTCCGGCGGTGCCGGTGGTGGCGGCTCGTCCTCGAGCTGCAGCGGCACCAGATCCTCCGACCCATGCCCTGCGGCGATGTGGTCGGCGGCGTCCTTGCCCTCGGCGGCCTGCACGAAGTGCAGCGAGGCGGCCTTGCCGCCGAGGATCTGGCGAACCTTGCCCGCCCACGTCTGACCGGCCTTGTCGCGGTCGACGATGGCCACGACGTGTGCGCCGTGCAGCGGGGAGGCGTCCACCTTGTCGACGTTGGAGCTGCCCTGCGGCGCGGTGGTGGCGACGGCTCCCACCGACTCCAGGGCGTGCACGTCCTTCTCGCCCTCCACGAGGTAGACGGTGGACCCGGCGGCGACGGCCTCTTGGACCTTGGCGAGGCGGTACAGGCTGGGCTGGCCCTTGGTGTTGCCGGACTGCCGGAACTTCTTGTCGGGGGTGCGGTGGACGAGGCGGCCGTCGTCGTAGCGGTAGGTGGCTCCGCGTGGCTCGTCGAACAGGTCGCCCTTGGTGAGGTTGAGCGCGGCCAGCACGTCCTCGGTGTCACAGTTGCCCCAGCACTTCAGCAGCACGCTGCCCTCGATGGCGGTGATGCTCAGGGAGGGGTTGCGGTCCTCGTGTGCGGGGCACTGTGCCATGGTCTGCTGCCCGCGCTGGGTGACGCGGGATCCGCTGTCGCGCAGCCGGTCCAGTAGCCGTTCGTATGCCGTGGCGGTCATCTGCCCACCTCCCGGTCGGCGCACCGGTCGCACAGCCCGCCAGTGAGCAGCAGCCGCGGCGCCGCCTTGTGCATGAGCCCGTGGAACGGCTGGCCGGTGGGCACGTAGCGCCGGCAGCGGTCACAGGTCCGGTCGGATTGCTCACCGTGCCTTCCCGGCTCGGCGAGCGGTGCTATCACGAGGGGTGTGGCGGGATCGCCCAAGTCGATGCCCAGTCGCTCGACTTCACGGGTGCGGCGGGCACTGGTGGAGCGGAGCCAGGCTGAGGGCTCCTGCGGTGTCGTAGGGGAGCTCACGCGGCCCCCCTGTCGTCGTCTCCGCAGACGAGCGCGGCCCACGCGGGCCCGTGCCGTCTCAGCGCATGTGTGCGGACGTAGTCGCCCCAGTAGGCGGAGTCCGCCATCACGCGGCGCCGGATCTCGTCCTCGACGTCGAACTCGGCCCTGCTCGCCTGGCCGTACTCGAAGCCGGCGCGCCACGCCTCGAGGATCGGGTCCTCGGGCAGCGGGGCGCGGCTCACCGCTTCGCGCTCTTGCCGTTGCCGCGGACCATCCGGTCCCAGGCCTTGAACCCGGCCTCGCCGATCTGACCGCCGACCACCTCGAACCACGCGTTATTGACGCGGCGGACGTGGAACGGGCAGACGCCGCG
>NZ_DASSTI010000163.1:0-14287 GCF_035708005.1 Segeticoccus sp.
ACAGGACCGGATCGACCTTGCGGGTGAGGCGTTCACCGTGCTGCCGATCCTCATGCACGGTGACGCCGCCTTCGCCGGGCAGGGCGTGGTCGCCGAGACGCTGAACCTGTCGCAGCTGCGCGGCTACCGCACCGGCGGCACGATCCACATCGTCATCAACAACCAGGTCGGGTTCACCACCTCGCCGTCCTCGTCGCGGTCGACCTTCTACTCCACCGACGTGGCGCGGATGGTGCAGGCGCCGATCTTCCACGTCAACGGCGACGACCCCGAGGCTTGTGTGCGGGTGGCCGAGCTGGCCTACGAATACCGTCAGGCGTTCAACAAGGACGTCGTCATCGACCTCGTCTGCTACCGCAGGCGGGGCCACAACGAGGGCGACGACCCGTCGATGACGCAGCCGCTGATGTACAACCTCATCGAGTCCAAGCGCTCGGTGCGCAAGCTCTACACCGAGCAGCTCATCGGCCGCGGCGACATCAGCGTCGAGGAGGCCGAGCAGGCGCTCAAGGACTACCAGCAGCAGCTGGAGCGGGTCTTCACCGAGACCAAGGAGGCCACCAGGTCCGGCGGCTCCGCGGCCTCGGCGGAGAACGCGGGTCTGGAGCGGCCGACCGCCCAACAGCAGGACGACCAGCGCCCGGACCGGCAGACGCAGACCGCGGTGTCGGCCCCGACGCTGCAGCGCATCGGTGAGGCGTTCACCCACCTGCCCGAAGGCTTCACCGTCCACCCCAAGCTGCAGAAGCTGCTGCAGCGGCGGGCCGACATGACCCGCAACGGCGGCGTCGACTGGGCGATGGGCGAGCTGCTGGCCTTCGGCAGCCTCCTGCTGGAGCAGGTGCCGGTGCGCCTGGCCGGCCAGGACACCCGGCGCGGCACCTTCACCCAGCGCCACTCGGTGCTCATCGACAAGAACACCGCAGAGGAGTGGACGCCACTGCTCTACCTCAGCGACGAGCAGGCCCGCTTCTGGGTCTACGACTCGCTGCTGTCGGAGTTCGCGGCGCTCGGCTTCGAGTACGGCTACTCGGTGGAGCGCCCGGACGCGCTCGTGCTGTGGGAGGCGCAGTTCGGTGACTTCGTCAACGGTGCACAGAGCATCATCGACGAGTTCATCTCCTCCTCCGAGCAGAAGTGGGGCCAGCGGTCCTCGGTCGTGCTGCTGCTGCCGCACGGCTACGAGGGTCAGGGGCCGGACCACTCCTCCGCCCGGATCGAGCGGTTCCTGCAGCTGGTCGCCGAGGACAACATGACGGTGGCCTACCCCTCGACGCCGGCGTCGTACTTCCACCTGCTGCGCCGGCAGGCCTTCGCCCGGCCGCGCAAGCCGCTCGTGGTGTTCACCCCGAAGCAGCTGCTCCGGCTCAAGGCCGCGGTCTCCCCGATCGAGGACTTCGCCCAGGGCACGTTCCGCCCGGTGCTGCCCGACCACGCCGAGCTCGACCCGCAGCAGGTCGACCGGGTGCTGATCGGGTCCAGCCGGGTGATCTACGAGCTGGAGGCCGAGCGGGAGAAGCGCGGCGACACCCGGACGGCGATCGTGCGGCTCGAGCGGCTCGCGCCGCTGCCCGGCGCCGAGCTCGCCGAGGAGGTCGCGAAGTACCCCAACGCCGAGCTGGTCTGGGTGCAGGACGAGCCCGCCAACCAGGGTGCCTGGTGGTTCGTGGCGCTCAACCTGCCCCGGCTGCTCAAGGAGCACGGTGACGACCGGCTGCTCCGCTCGGTCACCCGTCCGGCGTCCGCCTCACCCGCCACCGGGTCGAGCAAGAAGCACGCCGCCGAGGAGGCCGAGCTGGTCCGCCGGGCCTTCGACCGCTGACGCGAACCCTGCCCGGTCCTTGCCCGGTCCCGGTGGTCTCGACCGCCGGGGCCGGGCAATTTCCGTCGGCAGCACCGGCTGCGGAACAATGCGGCAAGTGACAGCGCCCGAAGCCGCACATCCGTCCACCCTCGACCTGCCCGACGGCTGGTCCGCCCGACCCACCGCCCTGGCCGACGTCGACGGCCTCACCCGGCTGCTGTGGCGGGCACAGGAAGCGGGGCGCGGATGGGCCAGCGTCCAGACGGCCGAGGTGGAGCGCGAGCTGTCCGGGCGGGGCGCCGAGCCCCGGGAGCACCTCGTCCTGACCGACGCCGAGGGCGCACTGCGGGCCTGGGGCACCGTGCACGACCGCGCCAAGGGCCGTGTGCTCGTGTCCGTGGCCGTCGACCCCGAGCTCGAGAAGGTCGCCGCCGCTCGGGCCGCCAGGTCGCTCTTCGCGTGGGCCGAGCACGCCGGCGGCGTCATCGCGGTCGGGCGAGGCCTGGACGGCACCCAGCTCGACAGCGGGGCGTTCAGCGACGACCCGCGCCAGCAGCGGTTCCTCGCCGACGCCGGCTACCAGAAGGTGCGGACCTGGTGGCAGATGAGCCGCCCCGTCGCTCCCGAGGAGGCCGACCCGGACGCCTTCCCCGCTCCCAAGCCCGGCGTCCGGATCCGCCGGATCGCCCTGTCCGACGACGGGCTGCCGGACGAAGGCGACCTGCACGCCGTCCACGACGTCCTCGAGAGCTCCTTCGCCGACCACTTCAACTCGCGCTCCGAGACCTTCGACGAGTTCCTCTCCCGGCTGAGGGAGAGCCCGGGGCACCGCTGGGACCACTGGTGGATCGCCGAGCTCACCGACGATGGCCCCCCGGATCCGACCGGGGCGTCACGTGCGCCCGGCGTGCGCGCGGTGGGCGCCGTCATCGCGACCGTCATCCCCCCGCCGCTGGTGGCCTCGGGCATCCCGCAGCCCGGCGGCAGCTACGTCGACTACATCGGCGTGCTGTCCAGCGCCCGGGGTCGCGGCGTGGCAAAGTCGTTGCTGCGAGCGGTGATTGCCGATGCGGCGCAGCGGGGCCGAGCCCAGGTCGGCCTCGAGGTCGACGCCGACTCCCCCACCGGCGCCGACCAGCTCTACTCCTCGATGGGGTGGCGCACGAAGTACAGGACCCAGTCGTGGCACAAGGACATCGAGGTCCCGCGATAACCTCGCTGGCGTGTACTTCACGGACCGAGGCATCGAGGAGCTCGCGCAGCGCCGGGGCGACGAGGAGGTCAGCTTCGAGTGGCTGGCCGACCAGTTGCGCACCTTCGTGGACCTGAACCCCGAGTTCGAGACCAGCGTTGACCGCCTCGCCACCTGGCTGGCCCGCCTGGACGACGAGCTCGACGACGACGAGGACTGATTCGCTTGACCTTTGGCACTCCCGAGGACGCGCCGCAGTTCACCCCCAGCGCCGACTTCCAGGTGAACGACGGGCCGCGCGACATCGCCCTCACCTTCGTCGGTGACGCCTACGTGGCCGGTTACGGGGACCCCAAGGCCCTCGGCTGGGTCTCCCGCGTGCTCGCGCGCACCCCGCACGCGGAAGCCGAGCTCACGGCATACAACCTGGGGGTGCGGGGAGAGTCCTCGGCGGACGTGCTCAACCGGTGGCGCACCGAGTGCGACCTGCGCTGGCGGCACCACAACGAGCGACGACTGGTGCTCGGAATGGGTTCCGGCGATGTGCATTCCGGTATGACGACCGCACGCTCCCGCTTGAACCTCGCCAACGTGCTCGACGACGCCGCGGCCACGGGCATCGGGACCTTCGTGGTGGGGCCGCCGCCGGTGCTGGACGCCGAGGTGAACGCCAAGCTCGAGGTGCTCGTCGAGGCGCAGGCCGACGTGTGCGCGCGGCGCGGGGTGACGTTCGTGGACTGCTACGCGCCGCTGCTCGCCCACGACCAGTGGAAGTCCGACCTCGCGGCAGGTGACGGCGTGCACCCCGGCCAGGCGGGCTACGGCCTCATCGCCTGGCTCGTGCTGCACGCCGGCTGGCAGCAGTGGATGCGCCTCGACTCCTGACACCGCTCCCCGGACCGATCATCGCCTTCGATCATTGTGACGTTGTGGCTGCTGGAGCGACCACAACGTCACAATGATTTGTGGGGGACCACGAGCACAGCGACCCCGAGCCCGCGAGGTTGATGTATCGCGTTTGCTTGACTCGCGATATAACGCGCTATATCGTCTTCTTCACCAACGCGATACATCGCGAACAATCGGACGAAGGAGCGCCAGCCATGGCGATGGAGTGGGAGATCGACGGACCTCGGGTCCTCGACATCGGCGGCGAGCGCGAGACGGTGGCCGCCCTCAAGGTGGCGCTGGTCGCCGGCCGGCTCGACGTGGTGACCCACGACGACTCACCGGCCGCCCGGCTCGAGGTCCACGAGGTCACCGGCCGGCCGCTCAAGGTCACCTGGACCGGCTCGACCCTCAAGGTCACGCACGTGAAGGAGAAGGACGGCAGCCTCTGGGAGGGCCTGAAGGCGTTCTCCCGCGACAGCAAGGACCTCAGCGCCCGCGTGAGCCTGTCAATCCCGTCGGCCGCCGCGGTGAAGGCCAGCACGGTCAGCGCCGACGCCCTCATCACCGGCATCCACAACGACGTCAAGCTCAACACCGTCTCCGGGTCGCTCACCCTGGACGACGTCGTCGGCGACGTC
Organism: Segeticoccus sp.; assembly: GCF_035708005.1. Lineage (NCBI taxonomy): Bacteria > Bacillati > Actinomycetota > Actinomycetes > Micrococcales > Intrasporangiaceae > Segeticoccus > Segeticoccus sp. Next base: position 4,526 of record NZ_DASSTI010000163.1, read on the forward strand.
GACGCCAACACGGTCAGCGGCGAGATCGAGTGCCACGCCGTGCGCGGCGACTTCAAGGGCAACTCGGTCTCCGGTAGCCTCACCGTCCTGGCCAGCCAGCTGGTCAACATCAAGCTCAACACGGTCTCCGGCGACCTCACCCTGGACCTGACCGACGGGCGGGCGCGGGTGCAGTCGAACTCCGTCTCCGGCGACGTGACGCTCCGCATCCCGACCGGTGGTGGCTTCGACGTCTCCGCCCACACCATGAGCGGCCACGTCATCATCGACGGCCGGGCGATGCCGAAGGCCACCTTCGGATCGCAGAGCGGCGGCTCGTTGCAGGAAGGCGACGGCGCCCTGCGGGTCAAGGCCACCTCGGTCTCCGGCGACGTGGTCGTCCTGCGTGCCCAGAGCAACGGGCAGGCCGGCAGCACCGACGACGGGCTCGCGGGCTGACGATGGCCGTCTTCGCCCACGGACAGCTGCGCCTCTACCTGCTCGCGCTGCTCAACGACGGACCCCGCCACGGGTACGAGGTGATCCGCGCCCTCGAGGAGCGGTTCAACGGCCTCTACTCCCCCAGCGCCGGCACCGTCTACCCCCGCCTCGCCAAGCTCGAGGAGGAGGGCCTGGTCGAGCGTGCCGACGAGGGCCGCAAGGTCACCTACCGGATCACCGACGCCGGCCGGCAGGAGGTTCGCGAGCGCCAGCTCGACCTCATCGACCTGCAGCAGGACCTCGACCACACCGTCCGCCAGCTTGCCGCCGAGGTGCGCCAGCGGGTCCACGGCAGCGCCACCGACCTGCGGGCCGAGCTCAAGCAGGCGGCCAAGGAGGCCCGCCGCACGGCCACCCCCGCCGGGACCCAGCACGGCGCCCAGTGGGGCCCGTTCGGAGGGTATGCCCGCACCAGCAGTTCCAGCGGAACCGCCGGTTCCGCCCGCGGCGGCTCGATGCACGACGTCGAGGCCGCCATCAACGCCTTCCGCTACGACGTCCGGGACGCGGTCCGCCGACTGCAGTCCGACGAGGAGACGCGTCGGGAGGTCATCACCATCCTGTCCGACACCGCCCGAAGGATCCGAGATGTTCTTCAGAAGCCGTAAGCCCCACCGCCGCGCCGCCCGCGAGGTCGAGCCCCGCCGCCGCAACCTGTCCGTCCGGGAGCTGCGCGAGCAGCAGGCGCGCATGCTCGACGTCTACATGCACCTGCGCTGAGTGCCCACGTCGGTGGGGTGCGCTCACCCCATCGTCAGGACGACCTTGCCGAACAGGTCGCCGGCCGCCATCTTCTCCAACCCGGTCCGCACGTCGCCGAGCGGCAGCACCGAGTCCACCACCGGCTCGATCTTCCGCTCGGTGACGAACCGGACCAGCCGCTCGAGCTCGTCCCGGGTCCCCATGGTGGAGCCGACGACGCGCAGCTGCGTGAAGAAGATCCGGTTGATCTCCATCCGGCTCGGGTCACCCGACGTCGCCCCCGCGACCACGACCGTGCCGCCGGGCTTGAGCGACTTCATCGAGTGCGACCACGTCGCCGCACCGACCGTCTCCAGGACCGCGTCGACCCGCTCGGGCAGCCGCGCGCCGGACTCGAAGGCCTGCTCGGCGCCCAGCTCCACCGCGCGCGCCCGCTTGGCCTCGTCGCGGCTGGTGACCCACATCCGCAGCCCCGCGGCGGACCCCAGCTGCACCGCCGCCGTGGCCACGCCCCCGCCGGCTCCCTGCACGAGGACCGTGGCGCCCGGGGAGACCCCCGCGTTGCTGAACAACATCTTGTATGCCGTCAGCCAGCTGGTCGGCAGGCAGGCGGCATGCTGCCAGGAGAGCTCCGCAGGCTTGGGGACCAGGTTGCGGGAGGGGACGGCGACCCGCTCGGCGAGTGTGCCGGCATACCGCTCGGACAGCAGGGTGCGGCGCGGGTCCAGGGTCTCGTCACCCATCCAGCCCTCGCTCGGCACGACCGAGTGGACCACCACCTCGTTGCCGTCCTCGTCCACGCCCGCGCCGTCGCAGCCGAGGACCATCGGCAGGCGGTCAGCGGGCAGCCCGACGCCCTGGAGCGAGAACAGGTCGTGGTGGTTGAGGGCGGCGGCCCGGAGCGTGACCACCGACCAGCCGGCACGCGGCTCGGGGTCCGGCTGCTCCCCGACCTGCAGGCCGGAGATCGGGTCGTCGGCGGACTGGCTGGCGGCGTAGGCGGCGAGCATTCCTCGACCCTAGCCGCCGCTGAGGGCCCGGTCCGCGAGGACAACGCGTCACGAACCGGTATAGGTGCACGGTGGGCGCATGTTCCCTCGCTACATTGGGCCCCGTGACAGATGCCGTCGCCCGGCGTGGTCTGTCCGACCGATTCCGCAACGGACGAGAGGGTCAACCATGAGTGGTGTGCGTCGAGCACGCGGCAGCTTCGGTGTCGTGGCAGGTGGGGCCGCGCTGCTCCTGCTGGTCGCGGCCTGTGGCTCATCCAACAACGCAGGGTCGTCGGGCAGCAGCTCCTCGACGACCACGTCCGGATCCTCCTCGTCCTCCGGCGCGGCGACCGGGCTGAAGAAGGACGCCAAGCTGGCCGCGATGGTGCCCAAGAGCGTCTCCTCCGACGGCAAGGTCGTCGTCGCGACGGACCCGACCTATGCCCCGATGGAGTTCATCGGCAGCGACAACACCACGCTCATCGGCGTCGACCCGGAGCTCGGGCAGGCGCTGGGCCAGATCCTCGGCATCCAGTTCCAGTTCCAGAAGGCCACCTTCGACGGGATCATCCCCGGCTTGGCCTCGGGCAAGTACGAACTCGGCATGTCCTCCTTCACCGACACCAAGCAGCGGGAGAAGGTCGTCGACTTCGTCACCTACTTCAAGGCCGGCACGGCGTTGCTGGTGCCGAAGGGCAACCCGAAGCACCTCTCGCCGACCGGTGACTCGTTGTGCGGGCTCACCGTGGGTGCGGAGAAGGGCACGATCCAGTCCGACTCCGACATGCCCGCGCGCAGCAAGAAGTGCGTGGCCGACGGCAAGAAGCCGCTGAACGAGAAGACCTACCCGGGGCAGGACGGCGTCAACCTCGCACTGTCCACGGGACGCATCGACGCGGCGCTGGCCGACTCCGGCGTCGCCGGCTACATGGCGGAAAAGTCGCACGGCAGCTTCCAGACCGTGGGCAAGGCCTACTCCACCGCGCCCTACGGGATCGCGGTGCCCAAGAACGACGGCCAGTTCACCAAGGCCCTGCAGGGCGCGATGCAGAAGCTGATCAACAGCCCCGAGTACATGAAGATCCTCAAGAAGTGGGACGCACAGCAGGGCGCGATCACGACCTCGCAGATCAACGTCGCCAAGAGCTGAGGTACCTGTGACGACAACCGATCGAGCTCCGAGGCGCACCGCGGAGGAGATCAAGGCGGTCCCCGTCCGACATCCCGGCCGTTGGATCGCCATGGTCGTGGTGCTCGTCCTGGTGGCGATGCTGGTCAACGCCATCCTGACGAACCCCAACTTCCACTGGGACATCGTCTTCCAGTACCTGACGGTGCACTCGGTCCTCATCGGGCTCTGGCACACGGTCCTGCTGACCGTGATCTGCCAATCCATCGGCATCGTCGGCGGGGTCATCCTGGCGGTGATGCGGCTGTCGCCGAACCCGATCCTGTCCGGGATCAGCTGGCTCTACATCTGGTTCTTCCGCGGGACGCCGCTGCTGGTGCAGATCCTGTTCTGGGGCTTCATCGGGGCGCTGTTCAAGACGGTCGGGCTGGGCATCCCGTTCGGCCCGGAGTTCGTGACCTTCCAGACCCAGGACCTGATCACGGTCTTCGCCGCCGCGGTCCTCGGGCTGGGCCTCAACGAGGCGGCCTACATGGCCGAGATCGCCCGGGCCGGGATCCTGTCGGTCAACGAGGGCCAGACCGAGGCCGCGCAGTCCCTCGGCATGTCCCGGCTGCTCACCATGCGGCGCGTCGTGCTGCCCCAGGCCATGCGGGTGATCATCCCGCCGACCGGCAACGAGACCATCTCGATGCTCAAGAACACCGCCCTGGTCAGCGTCATCGCCTACGGGGACCTGCTCTACTCCGTCCAGGTCATCTACTCCCGTACCTACCAGACCATCCCGCTGCTCATCAGCGCCAGCATCTGGTACCTCGTCCTGACCTCGATCCTGACCATCGGGCAGTTCTACATCGAGCGGCACTTCGGTCGCGGCTCCACCCGGAACATGCGGGACACCCCCCTGCAGCGGCTGCGCCAGCTGGTCTTCCGCCAGCACGACCCGATGGCGTTGGGGCGGCAGGAACCACCCGACCTCCTCGGCCCGGGAAGTAGGCAGCTGTGAAGACGCCCATGGTTCGCGCCGAGGGCGTGCACAAGCGGTTCGGGCTCAACGAGGTCCTGTGCGGGATCGACCTCGAGGTGAACGAGGGCGAGGTGATGTGCATCGTCGGGCCCTCCGGATCGGGCAAGTCAACCTTCCTGCGCTGCATCAACCACCTCGAGAAGATCAACGCCGGAAGGCTGTTCGTCGGCGAGGACCTGGTCGGCTACCGCGAGCGCGGTGGCCGACTGCACGAACTGCGCGACAGCGAGGTCTCGGCCAAACGCCGCGAGATCGGCATGGTCTTCCAGCACTTCAACCTCTTCCCGCACATGACGGCGCTCGGCAACATCATCGAGGCCCCGATCCGGGTGGCCCACCGCAAGCGGGCCGACGCCGAGCGGGAGGGCCACGAGCTGCTCACCCGGGTCGGTCTCGGCGACCGGGCCGGGGCCTACCCCTCCCAGCTGTCCGGCGGCCAGCAGCAGCGCGTGGCGATCGCCCGCGCCCTCGCGATGCACCCCAAGCTGATGCTCTTCGACGAGCCCACCTCGGCCCTCGACCCGGAACTGGTCGGTGAGGTGCTCGACGTCATGCGCGAGCTGGCCCGCTCCGGCATGACGATGATCGTGGTCACCCACGAGATGGGCTTCGCGCGCGAGGTCGGCGACTCGATCGTGTTCATGGACCAGGGCGTGATCGTCGAGGCCGGGAACCCCCGGGAGGTGCTGACGAACCCGCAGCACCCGCGGACCAAGGAGTTCCTCTCCAGCGTCCTGTGATGCGGTCGCGCCAGCTCGGTCTCGCCCTCGTGCGGGGCCGGTCGATGGAACCGACGCTGCACGAGGGCGACCGACTGCTGGTGTTGTATGCCGGGAAGCCGCGCCCGGGCGCGCTGGCCCTCGTGCGGCTGCCGGACGCCCCGACCGGTCCGCGCCCGCTCGCCGTCAAACGGCTGCGCCGGCGGGAGACGGACGGCTGGTGGGTGGAGGGCGACAACCTCGGCGCGGGCGTCGACTCGTGGACGGTCGGCACCATCCCGGACGGGGACGTCGTCGCCCGAGTGCTGCTGCGGCTGCCCGGACGGGGCCCCCTCGCACGGCTCTGGCGGCGGCGGTAGGTTGGAACGCGTACTCCGCGTCATTGCGAAGCCCGAGTCAACGTGAAAGGGATGAGGAGATGTTCTCTCGCTTGTTCGCCCCCACCGTCGAGGTCAGCGCACACTGTGACCTGCCGTGTGGTGTCTATGACCCCGCGCAGGCCCGCATCGAGGCGGAGTCGGTCAAGCAGATCATGGTGAAGGCCGCGGACAACAACGACCCGGACTTCCGGATGCGTGCCACCATCATCAAGGAGCAGCGCTCCGAGCTGGTCAAGCACCACCTGTGGGTGCTGTGGACCGACTACTTCAAGGCGCCACACTTCGAGAAGTACCCGAACCTGCACACGCTGTTCAACGAGGCCACCAAGCTGGCCGGCGCGAGCGGCACCAAGGGTTCCTGGGACGTCAGCGTCGCCGACCAGCTGCTCGGCAAGATCGAGGAGATCGCCAAGATCTTCGCCGAGACGAAGCAGGCCTCCTGACGGCCGCCTGACCCGGCCCGGCGGCACCGTCGCCGGGCCGCACGAAGCCCGTCGCACCACCCGGTGCGGCGGGCTTCGCCGTGTCGGGATTGTTGTGTCGGTGCGTTCCGAGACGGGTGGGACAGGAGTAACTTCGCTTGATGCCCGGGTCGCGCTGGCTGCGACCCCGATCTGCCGGGAGGTTCCCGTGCCACCAGACACCGAACAGGACACCGCACCACCCGCGAATACCGGTCTGCTCGTCGCAGCCGGCATCTGCGTGCTCATCCCGATCGTGGCCCTCATGTGGGTCGGCTCGTATGCCCGGGAGGACCCCAAGCTCGGACCGGTCCCCTTCTTCATCTGGTACCAGATGATGTGGGTGTTCCTGTGCGCCGGCTTCACCACCGTGGCCTACCGGCTCGTGCTCAAGGCCCGGCCCCACCGCCCGATGTCGAGTGACGACGCCGGGAGCGGCGCCCGCCGCCACGGCGCCGACGAGGAAGGACCGATCCTGTGAACGCCCTCGCCACGGCGCCGCTGCCGCCGGACCACCACGGGATCAACGGGGTCGCCCTCGCGATCCTCATCATCCTGTTCCTGGTCGTCACCGTCATGGGCTTCTGGGCCACGCGCTGGCGCAAGGGCACCGACGGCATGAACTCCCTGGACGAGTGGGGCCTCGGTGGCCGCAGCTTCGGCACGTGGATCACGTGGTTCCTGCTGGGCGGCGACCTCTACACGGCCTACACGTTCGTGGCCGTGCCGGCGGCGATGTTCGCGCTCGGCTCGGTGAGCGGCTTCTTCGCCGTCCCCTACACGATCGTGCTCTATCCGATCATCTTCGTGTTCATGTCCCGGCTGTGGTCGGTCAGCCACCGGCACGGCTACGTCACGCCGGCCGACTTCGTGGAGGGACGCTACGGCTCGCGCGGGCTGTCCCTCGCGGTGTCGATCACCGGGATCCTGGCGACGCTGCCCTACATCGCGCTGCAGCTGGTCGGCATCCAGGCGGTGCTGGAGGTCGCCGGTCTCGGCGGCAGCAACGCCCTCGCCTCGGACCTGCCGCTGTTCATCGCGTTTGCCGTGCTGGCCGCCTACACCTACTCCAGCGGTCTGCGGGCACCGGCGATCATCGCGTTCGTCAAGGACACGCTGATCTACCTCGTGATCATCGTCGCCGTGATCTACCTGCCGGCCAAGGTGGGCGGCTGGACGCACATCTTCGACGCGGCCCAGCAGAAGATGGCGACGCCGAACCCCACGACCGGCAAGCCGACCGGCGCGTTCATCCCGACGCCGGCGCAGTTCTGGGCCTACGCCACCCTCGGCCTCGGTTCGGCGCTGGCGCTGTTCATGTACCCGCACTCGATCACGGCGACGCTGTCGTCGAAGTCGCGTAACACCATCCGTCGCAACGCCTCCATCCTGCCGGCCTACAGCTTCCTGCTGGGGCTGCTGGCGCTGCTCGGCTGGGTCGCGATCGCCGCCGGCACGCAGCCGATCGGGTTGAACGGCCAGCCGAACCCGCAGCTCGTCGTGCCGCAGCTCTTCGAGGACATGTTCCCGTCGTGGTTCGCGGGAGTGGCCTTCGCGGCCATCGCGATCGGCGCGCTGGTGCCGGCCGCCATCATGTCGATCGCGGCGGCGAACACGTTCACGCGCAACATCTACCGGGAATGGCTCAAGCCGGATGCGACGCAGGAGCAGGAGGCCAAGGTCAGCAAGCTGATCTCCCTCGTGGTCAAGCTCTTCGCGCTGGTCTTCGTGCTCACCCTGCCCCGGCAGAACGCGCTGAACTTCCAGCTGCTCGGCGGGATCTGGATCCTGCAGACCTTCCCGGCCATCGTCTACGGGCTCTACACCCGGTGGTTCCACCGCTGGGCGCTGCTCGGCGGCTGGGCGGTGGGCATGGTCTACGGCACGGTCAAGGCCTACAACAACGTCAGCCCGACCGGGCAGCACTTCGCCGGCTCGGTGGCCAACATCGAGGGCCTCGGGCAGATGGGCTACATCGCCCTGACCGCCTTCGTGCTCAACACGTTGGTGGCGATCGCGCTCACCCTGGTCTTCCGGGCCGCCAAGGTGCCGGACGGACGGGATGCGACCGTCAAGGGCGACTACTTCGCCGATGCGGGTGACCCCAAGGTCAAGCCGATCCCGGAGCTGGTCGAGTAGTCCTCGCGCGGCCGGGGAATGTCGACTCCCTGCGGCGGGTCAGGAGCGCTGGCGCTCGATGACCCGCTGCAGGGAGTCGACCACGTAGGGGTCGAACTCGTAGCCCAGGCCGAGGTGGATGCGTTCCATCGCGGCGTCCTGCCGGTGAGCGGTCGGCATACCCTTGGAGTAGTCGTCGAAGGCGTTGGCGACCTTGAGGATGCGGCTGGACAGCGGCAGGTCCTCCCCCAGCTCGCGCACCTGCCGGTAGGACGTCGCCTGGGCCTGCATGATCGTCGACGCCGTGTCGAGCACACCCGTCTCGCGGACGATCTGGGCGCCGTGCACGGCGATCCGCTGGGCGTCGGTCGGGGCCACCAGCGTCGTCGCGCCCCGCGGGATCGGGGTCTGCAGGGAGACCTGGCCGATGTCGTGCAGCAGGGCGGCGTACTCCAGGTCGAGCAGCTCACGCTCGGACAGGCCCATGTCGCGACCGACCGCCACGGCCAGCGCCGCCACCCGGCCCGAGTGCCCCGAGGCAGTGAAGCCGCCGACGTCGGTCAGGCGCGACAGCGACCGGATGGTCTGCCGGTAGGTCTCGCGGACGGCCGCGTGCCGGCGCACCGACAGCTGCATCAGCAGCAGGGGGAAGAGGAAGAGCGGGATCGCCGCCACCCCGAGGGGGCGCTCGGCGAGTGAGACCAGGGAGGCACTCGCCGCCAGCCCGACGTAGGGGGCAGCGACCGCGCGCGCCTCGTCGGCGATCGACTGGCGCAGCGGTGCGTGCAGGCGCCCGGCGCGCGCGACGGAGGTGAGCAGCACCTGCAGCAGCAGCGCGATGGCGGCGACGCCGACCATGACGAGGCCGGGGACCCAGCGACGATCGTCGACGTCGACCATGACGTCCATCAGGGTCCGGCCGGCGACGAGGGGGAGGTCGCGGAAGAACCATGCCGTGAGCCCGATGACGAGCAGTCGTGCCGCCAGGTCACTCGCCTGCGGGCTCCGCCCACCGGCCCGGTGCACCAGGTAGCCCACGACCATCGCGAGCGCCGTCGTGGCCACCACGAGCGGCGCGTGGTAGTGGGTCGGGTGGTTCATGGGAGCCTCGCCGGTCATGGCGAAGGCGAGGCTCGCGGCGATCGCCACGAACGGCACGTCGCGGACGCCGAGCAGGCTGACGTGCAGCGACTCCCCCACGGCGATGGCGAGGAAGAAGGCGACGACCACGATGAGGCTCGTGCCCGGCATACCGGGGAGGCGGAGGACGGAGGCGACCAGGGCGAGGACGGCGCCCACGGCGGCGACGACGGTGTAGGCCTGACCGAGGTAACCGGCGTCGAGGCGGTACTGGTGCTTCATCGTGAGCCTCAGGCCCGCGCCCAGCGGGAGTGGTCGGCGGTGCCCTGGTCCGACGGCGGGTGCTCGGCGCCGTCCTCCGTGTCGGTGACCTGCTCCCGCAGAGCGGCCGCCCACGCCCTGGCCCGGACCCGGAGCTCGTCGGCGTGCGCCGCCATGAGGTCGCTGACCGCCGGGTCGTCATGGTCGTGGGCGCTGCCGGCGCGCGCCAGGGTCGCGTCGTCGATCTGGTTGGGCTCCCAGCGCTGCCCCTCGAGGCCACGCTCGAGGGCCTCCACGCAGGTCGGGTCGAGCTGGCTCCCGGCGCGGTCGTGCAGGGTGCGCAGGGCCTCCGCGACGGAGAGCGCCGGGCGGTAGGACCGGGTCGTCGTCATCGAGTCGAAGGCGTCGGCGAC
>NZ_DASSTI010000164.1:0-3012 GCF_035708005.1 Segeticoccus sp.
AGCATCCCGAAACCGTTGGCGCGCAGGTGGTCCGGCAGCAGCTGGGCCACGACGGTCGACTGGGCGGTCTCGGCCAGGCCGATCCCGGTCCCGGCCAGCACGAACCCGGCCAGCAGCACCGGCCACAGGTGCTCGTCGATCGCGAAGACCGCATAGCCCGCGATGTAGGCGATCCCTCCCGCCGCGAACACGACGCGCGCGCTCAGGCGGTCGGCGGCCTGCCCGCCGACCAGGGAGGCGATGGTCGCGGCCGCGTTGTGCCCGGCATACAACAGGATGGCGAGGCTGGTCGCGGCGGTGACGCTCCGCGCACTCGGCCCGGAGGAGAGCAGACCAGTGGCGCGCAGGATCAGCAGCGTGGTGGCGAGGTTGCCCAGTTCGAAGAGCGCGGCGGGGCTGAGCGCACGGACCAGCCCGGCCTCGCCCAGCTGCCGCAGGTTCAGCTGCAGGCGACGCCGTCCGCGCACGTCGCCGACGACACGGCGGGCCTCCCGGATGGCGAGTGAGATGCTCAGGGCCGCAAAGATTCCCGGTATGACGGCCAACCAGATGGTCGCGCGCACCCCGAGGACTCCGACCAGGCCGGCGGCGACCAGCGGTCCCAGGATCGCGCCCGCGTTGTCGCCGGCCCGCTCCAGACCGAACGCGCGTCCGTAGGCCGAGCGCGGCGTGATGCTCGTCAGGAGCGTGTCCCGCGCGGGGGAGCGGATGCCGCGGGAGACCCACGCGATCGCCCGGAGGATCGCGACCTGCCACACCGCGACGGTGAGGCCGATCGCGGCCGAGGCGAGGCCCGTGGCCAGGTAGCCGCCGGAGGCCAGGCGCGCGCGCCGGTGCGGGTCGTTCGACAGGGGGCCGCCGGCCATCTTGGCCAGCCCGATGAGCGCGTCCGAGACGCCCTCGATCGCGCCGAGGGCCGCCGGCCCGGCGTGCAGGGTGGAGCGCAGGAAGGTGGGCAGCAGGCTGGTGACCATCTCGTGCCCGACATCGCTGAAGAACGACGCGCTCCCGATGCCGACCACCCCGCGGGAGGCCCACCCGCGTCCGGCGTCGCCGCGTGGGTCGTCCGACGCGCTCTGGTCCGCCCCCGGTGGGTCGACCGCCATCGCAGCTCCTCGCACGCGTCCGGGCCGTCATCGTCGTCGGCCGTCGCCGGCTCCGTGTCGAGTGAACTCCCGGGGGAGAGGGGCCGTCAACGCACGGCACCGGTGAGCGCGCCGTGGGAGGGCTCGGAGGAAGGTGCCGCCCGTAGACTCCGCGAGGTCGCCGACCCTGCACCGGAAGGAGCCGTTCGTGGCCCAGCTGCCCTGGATCGATGCCGAGGCCGTGGAGCGGCTGGTCCCGCCCTCTGCAGCGGTCGCCGCCCTCAGGCGCGCGGTCGAGGAGGGGCTCGACCCGGCCGGCGACCCGGCCCGGGTGGCGGTCCCACTGACCCGCGGACAGTTCCTGCTGATGCCGTCGGAGGTGCCGGGCGCGGTCGGCGTGAAGGTGCTCACGGTGGCTCCCGACAACCCGGCGCGTGACCTGCCGCGCATCCAGGGGCTCTACCTGCTGTGCGACCCCGAGACGTTGGCGCCGGTGGCGCTGGTGGACGGCATCGCGATGACCAACGTGCGCACCCCTGCCGTGTCGGCGCTCGCGGCGTCGATGCTGGCCGCACCGGAGGCCTCCCGCATGGTCGTCTTCGGGACCGGCCCTCAGGCCGAGGGGCACGTCCGGGCGATGCGGGCGATCCGGGAGCTGTCCCACGTCGACGTGGTGTCCCGGCGACCGGAGCGGGCGGAGCGCTTTGCGGAGGCGATGTCGCAATCCGGGTTGTCCTGCGCGGCCGCGCAACCCGAGGCCGTGGCCGAGGCGGACATCGTCGTCTGCGCCACCACGGCGACCGAGCCGCTCTTCCCGAGTGCCCTCGTGGCCGACGGCACGTGCGTCGTCGCCGTGGGCTCGCACGAGCCGCACGCCCGTGAGCTCGAGGGGGAGCTGCTGGGCCGGTCCACGGTCGTGGTGGAGGACCGGGCGACGGCGCAACGCGAGGCGGGTGACGTCGTCCTCGCGGCCACGGAGGGCCGCCTCGACCTCGAGGGTGTGCTGACGCTCAGTGACCTCGTCGCCGGGGCCGGCGTGGACCGCTCCCGGCCGACCGTCTTCAAGAGCGTCGGCATGGCCTGGGAGGACCTCGTCGTCGCCGCCGAGGCGCGGCGTCGCGTCACCTCTGGCTGACCTGCAGCAGGGAAGTCGTCAGCTGAACGCGAAGAGCGCGAGTGGGGTGGTCGTCGGCTTCGGCGACCCGCCCGCGGGCTCGATCGTGATGCCGGCTCCAACCGCGGTGCCAGCGTCGCCCTTGAGCACGAACGTCTGCTGCCGGCCTCCGGGAAGGAGACCCGCGGGGTGCATGTCGCCCTGCGGTGTCTGCAGCCACAGCTCGTAGACCTTGCCGGTCGGGGGCGGGGGCAGCTCGTGGGTGATGAGGACGGCCCTGCCCACGCGCTGGGACCGCACCAGCGTCGCGGTGCCACCGTCGGGCAGCCGCTTCTGGCTCCGCTGTGCGTCGGGGGCGTGCAGCACGCGCGAGGCCACGCTCACCTGCTGTTGCTGGCCCTGGTGCTGCCACGGCTGCAGGGCGGCGACGGTCCCGCCGCCGGCGGCGAGGACCACCGCGGCAGCGGCGGCCGCCAGCCAGCGCGGGGCCCGCCACCAGGGCCGCCTCCCGTCCGGGGTCGTTTCCGGCTCGGGCCGCGGGGACCGCTGGGACTGCTCGGACTGCTGGGACTGTTCGGACCGTTCGGGCTCCACCGGTGGTAGCGGGCGCACCGTGCGGATCCGTGCCAGGACGTTGTCCCGCAACCGCGCCGGTGGGTCCACGGGCTCCATCTGGGACAGCTCGGCCGCGGCCGCCCGCAGGCTGGCCACCTCGGCGCGGCAGTCGGCGCAGACGGTGAGGTGCCGCTCGAACCGGGCCCGCTCCACCTCGTCGACGGCGTCGACGGCATAGGCACCGGAGAGGGCGTGGAT
>NZ_DASSTI010000165.1:0-10151 GCF_035708005.1 Segeticoccus sp.
CGGATGCGTGCCGTCGAAGATTCCGTCGTCGAACTGCACCTGGTGGGAGAACTCGTGGGCGAGGACGGCCCGCGGCCCCATGTCGCCGAGGCCGACGGCGTCGAGGGCCTGCAGCATCCCGTCGCCGATCACGATCTTCGGGGGGGTAACTCCGTCGGGGCCGGGCTGCGCCGGCGCGGACGAGGCATTGAGGGTCAGCAGCGGGCTGCCGTCCAGTCCGGCCTGCTGCACCAGCTGGCTGAGCAAAGTGGCCAGACCGACGACGTGGGGATCCTGCGGTGTGGATCCCACCAGCACGGCGACCACCCGCGCCACCTTCTCGGGGTGGTCGAAGAAGTCGCCGTGCATCGCGACGAGCTGGACGTCCGCGGTGTTGACGTCCCAGAAGCGCTTGAGGTCCCGCATCTCGTGGGTCAGCTCGGTGGTGCGACCGCCGTCCGCCCCGAAGTACTGCGGTGTGGTGTCCGTCTCGAAGTAGAGGGCATACAGGGCGGGAAGGTCCAGCACTCCCTGTTCGGCCAGGAAGGCCGCGACGACACCGTTGGTGACCGCGGCCTGCTGTTGCTGGACGTAATCGGTCAGCGCCGTGGCCGCACAGGTCCCCGACGACGACGCGGCGAGCGCCTGGTCGCGCACTGCGCGCCAGGACGAGTCGCCGAGCTGTGCCCGGGCCGCGGCCACGCTGGCCTGCCACCCGTCCGGCAGTGCCGCCCGGAGGGCGTCGAGGTCGGCCTGGAGCTGGGCGTCCGAGCCGGTCGGCGTGGACGACCCGGACTGCGCCTGGACGGTGACCGGGAGGGTGGCCGAGGCAGGGGTCACCGGGGCAGCAGCGAGGGCAGGGGCACCGGTGCCGACGGCGCAGGCAACGGCTGTCGCCATCCCGACGGCCCAGCGGGCGGACTTCTTCATGCGAGCAAACTCCGTGGGGCAGGGCCGACCCACGTCGTCACGCACGGGTGTCCCGGGGGCAGGGATCGGCGGTGTGGCACAAGTCTGACCGGCCGGCGACGGGTGCGACCATCCACCGAACGGCTGAAACGCAGGTCACACCTGCGGGACCGGTAAACTGGAGTCGTTCAAGGGCTGCGGCGCGTCTGTTGGGTGGGAAGACGCGCACTGAAACGAACCCGGAGACTCCTTGTCACCCCTCGCGTCCTACCGACGGCTGTTCGCGCTGTCCGGCCTCGGCTTCGTCGTCGTGGCTTTCCTCGGCCGGCTGCCGTTGGCGATGAGCCAGCTGGGCACTCTGCTCCTGGTCGCCGGTTCGACCGGAAGCTACGGCGCCGGCGGGGTGTCGGCCGGTGCGCTCGCCGTCGCCAACGCCGTCGGCGCCCCGGTCGCCGGCTCGCTGGCCGACCGGTTCGGGCAGCGGCGCGTGGTCCTCGCGCAGTCCCTCGGCAGCGCCGCGGCCCTCGTGGCGCTGGTCACCCTGGCCCTGCACGGCGTTGACTGGCCGCTGCAGGCCGTGGGCGCCGCTGTCGCCGGGCTGCTCATGCCACAGGTCGGCCCGCTCGCCCGCGTCCGCTGGCGCCCCATGATGCGCGGGATGGCCGACCACCGGCGCCTGGTCGACCTTGCCTTCTCCTACGAGGGTTCCGCGGACGAGGCGTCCTTCGTCCTCGGCCCGGCGCTGGTCGGCCTCGTCGCCACGGTGCTCGCACCGGCTCCCGCGCTCCTCACCGCGGCGGTGCTGCTGGCGGTGTTCGGCACGCTGTTCGCGGTGCATCCAAGCGCCCTGTTGACACGCCGGTCCGGACGCGGCGCGACAACAGGGGCGGGCCGGCTGTTCACCGGCGCCTTCGTCGCGCTCTGCTTCGCCCAGCTCTCGGTGGGCATGATCTTCGGCTCGGTGCAGACCGGCACGTCGGTTCTCGCCACCAGCGCGGGAGTACCCGGCCTGACCGGACTGCTGCACGCCCTGCTCGGCGTGGGCAGTGTCGTCGCGGGCCTCTGCATGGCCATGGTCCCGGACCGCATTGCCTACGAAACCCGTTGGCGTGCCTTCGCGTTGGGGCAGGCACTCCTCGCGCTTCCCTTGCTGCTCGTCCAGGGGCTGGGGTCCCTCTCAGCCACGCTGCTCGTGCTGGGCTTCAGCATCGCGCCCTACATGATCACCGTGTTCACCCTCGGCGAGCGGATCACTCCGCCGGGGCGCACCGGCGCGGCCATGACCGCACTTGCGGCGACGACCGGCACCGGCTACGCCCTCGGCTCGAGCATCGCCGGACGCCTGGCCGACTGGGGCGGCCACACCCCCGCCTTCGCCGTGACGGTCACCGCCGGCATCTTCGCGACGTTGCTCGCGGGATCGGCCGCGGGCCGCGTGCAGTCGGCGCGCCTGCGCCGGGCTCCCGCGGCACCCGCACCACGGGAGCCCGAGCTCGCGCTCACTCCTCGGTGACCGACGCCCACAGGTTGATGCCCGACTCCACGGCGTCCTTGTCGATCGCCTCCAGCTCCTCCTCGGTGAACGACGGGTTCTGCAGCGCGGCGACGTTGTTCTCCAGCTGCTTCACCGACGAGACGCCGAGCACGGTGGAGGTCACGCGCGCATCGCGCAGGGCCCAGGCGATCGCCATCTGCGCCAGCGACTGACCCCGCTGCCGGGCGACCTCGTTGAGGGCGCGCACGTGCTTCAGGATCGACTCGTCCAGGTGCTCGGGCAGCAGCGACTTGTCCTGCGCCGC
This sequence comes from Segeticoccus sp., assembly GCF_035708005.1. Classification (NCBI taxonomy): domain Bacteria; kingdom Bacillati; phylum Actinomycetota; class Actinomycetes; order Micrococcales; family Intrasporangiaceae; genus Segeticoccus; species Segeticoccus sp. Next base: position 2,688 of record NZ_DASSTI010000165.1, read on the forward strand.
GCGTGAGTCCTCGGGAATCCCGTTGAGGTAGCGGTCGGTCAGCAGCCCCTGCGCCAGCGGACTGAAGACGATGCACCCCATGCCCTGCTGCTCGAGCTCCTCGAGGAGGCCCTGCTCGATCCAGCGGTTGAGCATCGAGTAGGACGGCTGGTGGATCAGCAGCGGCGTCCCGAGGTCCCGCGCGATGGTGGCCGCCTCGCGGGTCTTCGCAGCCGAGTAGGAGGAGATCCCGGCATACATCGCCTTGCCGGACCGCACGGCCTGGTCGAGGGCCATCATGGTCTCCTCGACGGGCGTGTCCTTGTCGAACCGGTGCGAGTAGAAGATGTCGACGTAGTCCAGCCCCAGCCGCGCCAAGGAGTCGTCGAGCGAGCTGAGCAGGTACTTGCGGGAGCCGCCCTCGCCGTACGGACCGGGCCACATGTCCCAGCCGGCCTTGGTGGAGATGACCAGCTCGTTGCGGTAGCGCGCGAAGTCCTCGCGCAGGAAGTGCCCGAAGTGCCGCTCCGCCTCGCCGTACGGCGGGCCGTAGTTGTTCGCCAGGTCGAAGTGGGTGATGCCGAGGTCGAACGCCCGTCGCAGGATGTCCTGCTGGGTGTCCATCGGCTTGTCCTCGCCGAAGTTGTGCCACAGCCCGAGCGAGATCGCCGGGAGCTGCAATCCGCTGCGCCCACAGCGGCGGTAGGTCATGGAGTCGTACCGGTCACCAGCTGCCTCGTATGCCGTCATGGCGGTCAGTCTTCCAACCTCCTGCCGTTGCCCGCGCACCTACCCTGAGGAGATGCAGGGTCACCGCGATGACGCGGAGGTCACCGGGAGTGGCTACCGGCGCCCGTGGGTCCTGTATGCCGTCGCCGCGCTCCTCGTCGTGGCGGTGGCCGTCGGTGTGGCGGTCAAGTTCGGGCACCCCGGGCCCGCGGCGCCCGTGGCCGCTCCGAGCCCGTCCGTGTCGTCGTCGTCCCATCCCGTGGCGTCGCACCGCCCGGCGCCGCCGTTCGACCGTTTGTCGGCCGAGCCGCCGCCGCTGGTGGGCGACGGCTGGCTTCCCACGGACCGGAATCGCTCCGTCCAGGGGCAGAACGCCGGGGCCAGCTGCGACCACGAGGTGCCGGGACTCCTGCTGCGTGACTCGACGGCGAGCGAGACGCAGTCGCGCACGGTGTGCTCGCCCGGAGTCGCTCCGTCGAGCATCGTCGTGCGGGACGTGCCCGGCGGCTTCCTGGGGCACCGCAGCGCGGTGCTCACCTACCCGGTGGCGCCGCCGCTCGAGGGGGCCGGCCCCGCCCGGACCCACGACGGCCTGCGCGGCTGGTGGTTCGACGGTGGCGTCGCGTGGCGCGTGGGCGGGCAGGATGCCCTCGTGCGCGGCGACCTTCCTCAGCGCACGCTGGCCCGGCTCGCCCTCGCCTTCCGCCTGGACTCCTACGGCGGTCTGGAGCTCGATCGCGTGGCCGGCACAGCGGTGAGCCACCAGGCGCTCTACGACGGGGTCGCCGACCGCACCGCGCTGTACCCCGCGTGGGCGGTCGGGCTGCGGCAGCGGCTCGGTCGCGCCACGGTGTTCACCCGTGTGACGTCCGGGTCCGAGGTCGAGGACCGGATCCTCCGGGCCGGTGCCCAGCCGGTGGGAACGGTGCACGGTCACCCTGCTGTGGTTTCGCGCTGGTCGGACCACTACGTGGTGCTGGCCTGGGAGCTCGAGCCCGGGATCACCGCCCTCGTCGGCTACCGCACGCCCGGCACCGTCACGGTGACCGCGCCGGCGGGGGTGCTGCACGCGGTGGCGGCCCGCACGGTCGTGGTCGGATTCGACCGCTGGGAGCTCGGCAATGCCCCATGAGGAGGAGGATGACGTCGAGGTCACCGGTGGCGGCTACCGGCGACCGTGGGGCCTGTATGCCGTCGTCGCCCTTCTCGTCGTGGCCCTCGCCCTCGGAGGAGTCGCCTCGTGGATGGCCCGTGGCGGAGGCGGCTCCGTGGCCACCGCGACGCACCCGGCGTCGGCGACGCCAACCACCCCGTCGCGGACTCCGCAGCGCGGCTCGACCCCCTCGCCGGCACCGTCCGGCGCGTCACTGTCGCCGGGGCAGCGGCACGGCTCGGGCCGGCCGACCTGCGACGTCAGCGTGCCCGCCCTGGCCTTTCGGGGCGTGGACCGCCGCGCCGGATCGGGCCTGAACCGTTGGGACTGCAACGCGGTGCCGGACGGACCGTGGGCGTGGGTGCTGCGCGATGCGAGCAGCGGCACCCTCGGTCACGACGGCGCGGTGGTGACGTTTCCGGTGGATCCTTCCGGCACGGACCTGGCCCTTCCCGGAGACCGGCATCACCTCGCCTGGACCTCCCCCCGCGAGGTGCTCGTGCGGGTGGGCGACCAGTACGCGCGGGTGTGCGGGGACCTCGGGCGGGCCCGGTTGGCAGCGCTCGCCGCACGGTTGCGCCTCGGTGAGGACGACTACCTCCACCTCTCCGCACCGCCCGGGATGACGATCGTGGGCGGCGGCATCGACTGGTACCGCCCGCCGTTGACCCGCGAGATTCGCTACGCCGCCGAACAGGTCGGGGAGGAGGAGACCTTCGGTGGCGGGCTCGTCTACGCGGCAGTGCAGGACGGCGCGCAGTTCGAGGACGAGCTCTACGCGGCCACGGACGACCACCCGGCCGGCCGCGTGCACGGCCACCCGGCGGTGTTCTCCCCGGTTGGCGGTGGCAGCCTCACGCTCGCCTGGCAGCCGAGGCCGGGCATCGTGGCACTGGTCGGCTACAGCGGCGGGCTGCCCGACCGGGCGGTGAGACAGGCCCTGCACCGGCTCGCCGACCGGTTGCAGCTGCTGCCCGCCTCGGCGTGGCCGACCCGGGTGGCGAGCGTGTACGACACGTGGTCCGACGGCTGAGCGGCCAACCCGTCTCGTCAGCGCTGAGGAGTGGACTCGACGGGCGCCGGCGGCGGCGGACTGACGCGTGAGCCAGTGGGGTCCCGGCGACGGTCCATGTCCTTCCACTGCGGCAGGAACCCGGGCACCGTGGTCGCCAGGAAGTATGCCGCGCCGCCAACCAACAGCGCTGGCGCCAAACCGATTCCGGCGATGGCGAACCCGGCCAGCACGCCACCGACCGGCATCCCGCCCCAGGCCAGCGCCTCGCTCAACGCGAGCACCCGGCCGAGCAGCTCCTGGGGTGTGCGATCGATGTAGATGGCCCCCAGGATCGGGTTGATGAACCCGGCGCCGAACCCGCCCGCGGCCAGGACGACGAGCAGCACCCACATCGGGGAGTCGAACGCCATGGCGACGAAGCGCGGCGCACCGCAGATGGTGAAGCCGAGGAGGTAGACGAGCCGGCGCGGCAACCGCTCGCCGACCCCGGCCGCCAGGAGCGCGCCGACGGTGGCGGTGAGCCCGAACGCCGAACCCGCCAGGCCGAGCTCGGTCGGGCCGTAGCCGTGGCTCTTGACCCACACCGGGAGCAGGACCGACATGAAGGCGACGTCGAGCAGGTTGGTGATGCAGATCATCACCGTGATACCCCGCATCAGCGGCTCGCGGGCCAGGAACTGCCACCCGGAGTGAAGCCGCTGCCAGTAGGTGCGTTCCCCCTCGGCGCCGGAGTCCGCAGCGCGGCGGTGGGCCGGGACGAACAGCCCGATCAGACCGGCACAGACGGCGAACGAGAACGCGTCCAGCAGCAGTGCGTTCGCGGAACCGATCGCCGCGATGACCACGCCCGCGACGGCCGGGCCGATGATCGTCGCGGTCCGGTCGGTGCTGCTCTCGAGCCCGGTGACCCGCTCGACCGGCGCCCCTGCGGAGGCCGCGATGTCGGGCACGAGGGTGCCCTTCGCGGTGTCGGCAGGGCCCCGCGCCGCGCCGGCAACGGCGACCAGGGCCAGGAGCACCGGAAAGCTCAGCAGGCCGAACCAGTGCAACAGCGGGACGAGGCCGACCAGCCCGGTGCTCGCCAGGTCACCGAGGACGCTGACCCGCCGCGGGCCGACCCGGTCGATGAGCGGTCCGCCGAGGGCCTTCATCACCACCAGCGGGGTCATCTCGAAGACCGTCACGATGCCGGTCTTGGTCGCTGAACCGGTCGTGGTGAGGACGAACCAGGGGATCGCAATGGCGCTGATCCGGGTGCCGCTGATGGAGACGACGTTGGCGACGAGGAACGCCACCAAGGGCCGCTTGGAACGCACGGGCACGTCGATGGCCGTGCTCATCTCCCCTCCTGGGGGAACGCCTGCAGTTGCACGACGACGCGGCGGGCCCCCTCGGGCTGGGGGTCATCCTCGTCGGTGCGGTAGCGGTCGAGGACCTCCCGGATCTGCTCGAGCATCTCCTTCAGCTGCGCGGCGGTGAGGTGGAACGCGAAGTCCGACAGGTCGACCGCGGCGCGCCAGTCCTCGGACATGGTGGGCATCTGCTCGATGGCGAGTGCCATGTTCTGCGCGTGGCCCTGCGCCACGCTGCCGAGGAAGGCGCTCGCGAGCTCCGGCTCGCTCTCGAACAGCTTCTCGTCGAAGTAGGTGCTGCGGTGCGCCGCCTTCCACCACCGCTCCCGGGCGTTGCCGCGCTCGGCGTCCTCCACCACGAGCCCGGCCTCGGCCAGCTGGCGCAGGTGGTAGCTCGTGGCGCCGGAGTTGACGCCGAGCCGCTCGGCGAGGGCGGTGGCGGTGGACGGGCCGTACTGCCGTAGCAGCGCCAGCAGCTTGCTGCGCAGCGGGTGCGCCAGGGCCCGCAGCACCCCACCGTCGACGACGACGTCCCGCTGCGGGTCCGGGTGCCACGAGTGCCGAGGTGCCTCGGCCGGCGGGGGCGACTGATCCGTCATACCGACGACGATAGAACCGCACAGAACTCTTTGCAATGATTTCTTTGCAATCTCACCAACGACCTGGTCCGTGGCGTGTCGGCGCCGGATCGGGCCCCGAAACGCCACAGACGAGGTCGTCGGTCGCCTTTCGAGCCGGTATGCCGTGCCTCGAGTCGCCGCGAACGGCCCACCCTGCGAACGGCTCCGGTAGCGTCCGCGACATGGCGATCGAACCGGTGGACGCGCTGCGGCGGATCGCGTTCCTGCTCGAGCGGACCCGTGCGCAGACCTATCGCGTCAAGGCGTTCCGCTCGGCGGCGAGCACTGTGCTCTCGACCGACCGGGCCGAACTGCAGCAGCGGGCGGCCGCCGGCACGCTCAAGGAGCTGCCGGGCATCGGCAAGTCGACCGAAGCGGTGGTGCGGGACGCGCTGGCCGGCGAGATCCCGGCATACCTGACCAAGCTCGAGCGGGAGGCGGCCGCGCCGCTCGCGCCGGGCGGGGAGGAGGTGCGTGCGGCGCTCAAGGGGGACCTGCACTGCCATTCCGACTGGTCCGACGGCGGGTCACCCATCGAGGAGATGGTGGCCACGGCGATGGAGATCGGGCACGACTACGTCGCGCTGACCGACCACTCCCCCCGGCTGAAGGTCGCGCGCGGTCTCTCCGCGGAGCGGCTCACCCAGCAGCTCGGCGTGATCGACGCGGTGAACGCCCACCTCGGCGACGGGTTCCGGCTGCTGAAGGGCATCGAGGTCGACATCCTCGACGACGGCGGGCTCGACCAGAGCGAGGAGATGCTGGGCCGGCTCGACGTCCGGGTGGCCTCGGTGCACTCCAAGCTGTCGATGGCGGCCCCGGCCATGACGCGCCGGATGGTGGGCGCGGTGCGCAACCGGCGCACGAACGTGCTCGGGCACTGCACCGGGCAGCTGGTCACCGGCGAGCGCGGGGTGCGCCGGCGCAGCACCTTCGACGCCGAGCAGGTGTTCCGGGCGTGCGCGGAGCACGACGTCGCCGTCGAGATCAACTCCCGGCCCGAGCGGTCCGACCCGCCGGACCACCTCATCGAGCTGGCGCTGAAGCTGGGCTGCCTGTTCTCCATCGACAGCGACGCCCACGCGCCGGGCCAGCTGGACTTCCAGGAGTACGGCTGCGAGCGGGCCCGGCGACTCGGCGTGCCGATCGAGCGCATCGTCAACACGTGGCCCCTCGAGCGGCTCCTGACCTGGGCCAACCCGTGACGTGGACCGCCGCGGATGGCCACTTTGGAGATTGCGTGAGCCGTCCCGTATGCTTTCCGACGTCCTCGACGGATCCGAGCTGCTGCACGCTTGGCGGCGAGGGACCGCACGAGCGGCGTCTCACCGGTCCCCATCGTCTAGCGGCCTAGGACCCCGCCCTTTCACGGCGGTAGCACGGGTTCGAATCCCGTTGGGGATACGCAAGAAGCAGGCCTTGAGCCGAATCAAGGCCCCGTAGCGCAGTTGGTTAGCGCGCCGCCCTGTCACGGCGGAGGTCGCGGGTTCGAGTCCCGTCGGGGTCGCTCACTTGTGCCGGTCCAGCGGACCGGCACAAGTCGCACCACCGAGGCCAGGTAGCTCAGTTGGTACGAGCGTCCGACTGAAAATCGGAAGGTCGGCGGTTCGACCCCGCCCCTGGCCACCAGCAAACCCGCAGGTCAGCACCGGTACACCGGCAGCCGACCTGTTTGTGTACCGGCGATTTGCTAACACTTTTGCTAACAGCAGGTCCCACCGCTCAGCCCTCCATCACCTTGGCGAACACCTGTGCTACCTCCGACGCCTGGTCCTCCAGGACGTGGGCATAGACCCGTAGCGTGATGGCCGGGTCTGCGTGCCCCAGCCGACTGGCAACCACATGCGCCGGTACGCCCGCCCTCAGCAGAAGGGTGGCGTGCACGTGGCGCAGGTCGTGCAGGCGCATGGGCGGCAGCTCCGGCCGCCCCTTCTCCTTGGCCTCCTGGTTGTGCTGGCGCACGAGCTTGGCCATGAGCGCCGTGACCGTGTCCGGGAACAGCGGTGCGCCGATCTCCATGCGGAAGACCCAGTCGCCGGTCACCCAGGAGCCACCGGCACGCTCCTCGTCAGCCTGCTGTCGCTCGAGATGCTGGCCGAGGATCTCGGCTGTGCCGGCGTCGATACTGACCACCCGCTCGCGGCCACCCTTGGTGGTGCCCTCCACCCGCTTCCCGTCGACGATGCCGACCGACCCTCGGATTCGCACGGTCCGCGCCTCGAGGACTACATCGTTCCAGGTCAGGTTGAGCAGCTCGCCGCGTCGCGCGCCCGTGTAGGCCGCCAGACGGTAGAAGGCGGAGAGCCGGTGTTCCGAGGCCGTCACGAGGAACGAGCGCAGCTGCTCCGCCGACCACACGTCACGCCGCTTCACCGACCCTTGCTTGCGGGGTCGCTTCGCGCGCTCGGCGGGGTTACTGCCGAGAATCTGGTCCGAGACCACGGCATCGTGGAACGCCTTCCGCAAGACAGCGTGCACGTACTCCACCGTCCGGACCGACAAGGGCCTCCCGTCACGCCCACCGCTGGCCAGCAGGGTGCGGTAGAGCGTGCTCAACGTCGCCGGGCGGATGGCCTGCAGACGTTGGCGCCCGATGTGGGGAAGGACGTATGCCCG
>NZ_DASSTI010000166.1:0-7373 GCF_035708005.1 Segeticoccus sp.
CGACCGACTACCTCGTCCACGTCGCCGCCGAGTCCTCCGACGCGCTGCGGGACTTCGTGCTCGACCACCTCACCAACCGCCCGGGCGTCGTCCACGCCGAGACCTCGCTCGTCTTCGAGGCGCTGCCAGGCACCGGAAGCCTCACCGGGGTGCCGACGCCGCCCGCGTCCCGCGACTGACGACGCGGTCTGTGGCGTTTCGGCCTCCAGGGAGGCGGTGACACGCCACATACGAGGTCGTCGGTCGGGCCGGCGCCGTAGCATCGCGGTCGTGGCCGACCTCCGCCTGCTCGAGATCCACCGCTACCCGGTGAAGTCGATGCTGGGCGAGCGCCTGGATGCCGTGGCTGTAGACCGGCGGGGACTCGTCGGAGACCGGCTGTGGGCCGTGCGGGCCGACGACGGCAAGTTCGCGAGCGGCAAGCACAGCAGACGCTTCCGCCGGATGGACCCCGTGTTCGCCTGGTCGGCCGCACTGGCCCCGGACGAGGACGGCGCCGGCGGGCCGACCGCCGTCGTGACCGGGCCGGACGGCCGGGCCCACCGCTGCGACGACCGGGCGTTGCCCGACGCCCTGACCGCGTCCCTCGGGCGACCGGTGCACCTCGTGCGCGAGGGGCAGACGCGTCGCGACGGGCAGGTGCTGTCCCACTTCGACGCCGCGGCCGTGAGCATCGTGGGTACCGCCACGCTGGCCGCCGCGGCCGAGCTCGTCGGTGCCCCGGAGACGTTGGACCCGAGGCGGTTTCGCGCCAATCTCGTGGTCGAGACGGAGGAGCCGTGGATCGAGGAGGACTGGGTGGGGCGCCGGGTCGACATCGGTGACGTGTCGCTGGTGGTGACCGAGCGCATCCCGCGCTGCCGGATGGTCGACATCCGGCAGGGGGACGTGCCGGAGCGCCCGGGGGTGCTCAAGACCCTCACCGCGACGCGCGGCATGTGCCTGGCGGTCTACGCCGAGCCGCTCACCGAGGACACCGTCCGGGTCGGCGACCCGGTTCGCTGCTGAGCTGCTGCTGGTGTCACCATGCAGCGGTTCCCCGCGGCACGGGTGTGCCGGCATACGTCGACCGAGGCGAGCAAAAGGCGACTTGACCCTCACCTGGCGTGAGGCAGCACGGTAGGGACATGACCGAGATGGCACAGGCGAACCGGCGACAGGCAGGGCCGCGCACGGTGGGGCAGCTGGCGGAACGGTTCGGCGTGACGGTGCGCACCCTGCACCACTACGACGAAATCGGGCTGCTGGTGCCCAGCGAGCGGAGCGCGGCCGGCTACCGGCTCTACACCGAGGCGGACGTCACGCGGCTGCAGCACGTGGTCGTCTACCGCCGGCTCGGGTTCGCGCTGGAGGAGATCGCACTCCTGTTGGACGAGTCCCGATCAAGCAGAGACGATGTCGTCCGTCACTTACGCCGTCAACGCGCAGCGGTCATGTCCCGGCTGGACGAGATGCGCGGTCTCGTCGCGGCCATCGACCGAGCACTGGAGAACGAGATGAACGACCAGCCCGCCACCGAGCAGGACCTGAAGGTGCTGTTCGGCGAGAGCTTCGACGACTACCAGGGGGAGGCCCAGCAGCGCTGGGGCGACACCGACGCGTGGAAGCAGAGCCAGCAGCGCACGAAGCACTACACCAAGGCCGACTGGGAGCAGGTCAAGACGGAGACCGACCGGCTCAACGACGCCTTCCTGCAGGCCTTCCGGTCCGGCGAGCCGCCCACGAGCGAGGCGGCGATGGCCGCGGCCGAGGCGCATCGGGAGCACATCGACCGGCGCTTCTACGACTGCGACCACGCCTTCCACAAGTGCCTCGCCGACCTCTACGTCAGCGACCCGCGCTACACGGCGACGTATGACGAGTCGCTGGACGTCGAAGGGCTGGCGCAGTACGTGCACGACGCGATGTACGCCAACGCCGCCCGCCACGGCGCCTGACGCTCGCTGCCGCACCACACGGTATGGCGACCGCTCACCGGTTCGGGAGCGGTCGCCATACCGCTGTGGACCGGCGCCGAGGCGTGTGGGCGCGCTGGCCTAGGCTCTCGCTGTGACCGAGCAGCCCCGCCCTCCGGCACCTCCGGCCGGCGAGCCTTCCGTGCAGGGCCTGTTCGTCGCGTTCGAGGGGGGAGACGGCGCCGGCAAGTCGACCCAGGCCCGGCTGCTGGGGGAGTGGCTCACCGCCGAAGGGCGCACGGTGCAGCTGACCCGCGAGCCCGGCGGCACCGACCTCGGCCAGCACATCCGCGACCTGGTGCTGCACGGCGAGGACGTGGCACCCCGGGCCGAGGCGCTGCTGTTCGCCGCCGACCGCGCCCACCACGTCGAGTCGCTGATCCGGCCGGCGCTGCAGCGCGGCGAGGTCGTGATCACCGACCGCTACCTGGACTCCTCGGCCGCCTACCAGGGGGCCGGTCGCGACCTCGGCGCGGACGAGATCCGCGACTTGTCGCTGTGGGCGGTCGGGGGACTGGTGCCCGACCTGACCATCCTCATCGACCTGCCCTCGGTCGTGGGCCGGCAGCGCCGGGGCGGGGTCCATGACCGGTTGGAGTCGATCGAGGGCGACTTCCACGAGCGGGTGCGTCAGCACTTCCTCGACCTGGCCCAGCGCGACCCCGGCCGTTATCTCGTCGTCGACGGTGAGCTGGCGCCGGAGGCGATCCAGCAGCAGGTGCGCGAGCGGGTCCGGGCCGTGCTCGGGGTGAGCGCGTGAGCGTCTGGGAGGACGTCGTCGGGCAGGAGCCGGCGATCGAAACGCTGCAGCGAGCCGTCAGCAACTCGGCCGCGATGACCCACGCGTGGTTGTTCACCGGGCCGCCCGGGTCGGGACGGTCAGTGGCGGCGCGAGCGTTCGCGGCAGCCTTGCAGTGTCCTCGGGGCGGGTGCGGGGAGTGTCGAGAGTGCCGCACGGCTCTGGACGGGTCGCACGCCGACGTCGACGTCATCGCCACCGAGGGCCTCTCGATCAGCGTCCGCCAGGCCCGGGACCTCGCCGCGCTCGCAGCCCGCCGTCCCTCGGTCGGGGCGTGGCGGGTGATCATCGTCGAGGATGCCGACCGGCTCACCGAGCAGGCCGCCAACGCGCTGCTCAAGGCCATCGAGGAGCCGACGGAGCGCACCGTGTGGGTCCTGTGCGCGCCCTCGACCGAGGACGTGATCATCACCATCCGCAGCCGTTCCCGGCACGTGCAACTGCGCACCCCACCGGTCGAAGCCGTCGCCGCGCTGCTCACCCGGAGGGACGGGATCGACCCGGCCATGGCCGCCTATGCGGCCCGTGCCGCCCAGAGCCACATCGGGCTCGCCCGGCGGCTGGCCCGCGACGAGGGGGCGCGCATCCGGCGCCACGACACGCTGAAGCTGGCCACCAAGATCACCGGCGTGGGGCAGGCCGTGCTGGCGGCGACCGACCTGGCAGCGCTGGCGGGGGAGGAGACGACCGCCTCCTCGACCGAGCGGGACGCGGCCGAGCGGACGAGGCTGCTCGAGTTGCTCGGTGCGGACCCGTCCGCGCGCACTCAACCGCCGCACATCCGGTCGCAGCTCAACGCCTTGGAGAAGGAACAGAAGGCCCGGGCCACGCGGTTCGGTCGGGACGTCATCGACCGGGCCCTGGTCGACCTGCTCTCGCTCTATCGCGACGCCCTCGTGCGACACGCCGGCGCTCCGGTCGCCCTCGTCAACGAGGACGTCTCCGAGCTGGTGGACCGGCTCGCGAGGGCGATGTCGCCCGAGCAGCTCCTCGCGGCGATGGACGCGATCGGGACGGCGCGCGAGCGGATCGACGCCAACGTGCCTCCGCTGCTGGCCCTCGAGGCGATGATGATCTCGCTGCGACTGCCCCGCTGAGCGGGGGCTGACCGAGGGGCGACCGAGTGGTGCGGACGGCCTGGGCACAGCACCGGCGACGCTGCGGAACTCGGTGCCAGCACGGAGTTCTGCCAAAAGCAGGTCCCGCGACGGTTGGCACTTCTAGCCTTGGGCATCAGCGGCCGCCGCTCCCCCGGCCCAATGCAGGACCCACCACTGCCGGAACCCGCCGGCGTCATCCTGGATTGGTGAAAGATGTCGCTCAAGCTGAAAGCCCTCACCGCAACACTCGGAGCGGCGGCACTTGCTGTCGCTGCTGCTCCGTCCGCCCTCGCCTCACCGCATTCGCCCCGACCCATCACGGATCAGGTCTTTGCCCCTTTCAACGTCGCGCTCAACCACGGCAACGTGTACGTCGCAGACGGAGGAACCGCTTCCATCGCCCGTGTGCTTGCCACGGGGCAGCTCAAGACCCTCGCCACGGGTCCCCAGGGCGGAACCGGCGACGTCGCCGGGATCGACCTCGACCGCTCCGGCAAGCAGCTCGCCTACACCTGGACCGACTACGTGAACGCGAAGTCCGGGCTGACGGTCCTGACCGGTGGCAAGGCCACCATGACGGCGGACTTGTCCACCTACGAGGCCACCCACAACCCCGACCAACGCCTCACCTACGGCCTCGGCAAGAGCGCCAACCAGTGCGCCCAAGACGCCATCGAGAACCTGAGCGGCGGGCCAGCGACCTACACCGGCATGGTGGACTCCCACCCGTATGCCGTCGCGAGCCTGGGCGGCGGAGCCTGGGTGGTCGCGGACGCCGGTGGCAACGACCTGTTGAAGGTCACCAAGTCGGGCACAATCTCCACGCTGGCCGTGCTGCCGCGGCAGCCGTTGAAACTCACCAAGTCCGTGGCCAGCACCCTCGGCCTGGAGAAGTGCGTCGTGGGCCTCACCTACAACTTCGAGTCGGTGCCGACCGACGTCGAGGTGGACCAACACGGGATGCTGTGGGTCTCCACCCTGCCCGGCGGACCCGAGGACCCGAGCCTCGGTGCCCGCGGCAGCGTCTACAAGGTGAACCCGCGGACCGGCAAGGCGACGCGGATGGCCACCGGGTTCGCCGGTGCCACGAACCTGGCGGTGGCCCCGAACGGAACCGTCTATGTCACGGAGCTGTTCGGCGGCAAGGTCTCGATGGTGACGAAGAAGGGCCCGAAGACCGTGGCCGAGGTCCCCGGTGCCCTTTCGGTCGAAGTGAAGGGCAGCTGGCTCTACGTGGGGACGATGGCCCCCATGGATGACCAGGGCAACCCCACAGGAAGCGGAACCATCGTCAAGATCCGACGCTGACTGATCCCCTCCAGTCAACGTCGCCCAGCCGGGGCGGTCGGTCCACGGGCCGGCCGCCCCGGCCTTCGTTGTGCTCTTGACAGGCTGCCGAGATAGCGTCGGGGTCGCCGGGCCCGGCTCGGCGACGGACACATTCCCGGCGCAGGACTGCCGCGCCGAGGCGGACCGAGAGGCGACGACTGATGGGCTTGGCCGAACGCAGCACCGCTCGACGTGCTGGACGGCGACTGGCAGCAGTGGTCGGGGGCGCTGCGCTGGTGGTCGCGGGGCTGACCGCGTGCAACTCCCCGGCGTCGCAGTCCTCCGGCTCCGCTGCGGCGCCCAGCAGCCGCTCCGCTGCGACGAGCACCAGCAACGGCGCCGGCAGCGCCGCACCGGTGCCGGCCGGCCTGAAGCGCTTCTACGACCAGAAGCTCGACTGGCAGGACTGCTCGGACTTCAAGTGCACCAGGCTCACCGTGCCGGTCGACTACGCCCATCCGGACGGCAAGACGATCCAGCTGGCCGTGCTGAAGGCGCCCGCCACCGGTCAGCGCGTCGGCTCGCTGGTGGTCAACCCGGGTGGACCCGGCGGCTCGGGGGTGGAGTATGCCGCCGCCGCGGACTACATCGTCAGCAAGTCCGTGCGCCAGGCCTACGACATCGTCGGCTTCGACCCGCGCGGAGTCGACCGCTCGGACCCGATCAAGTGCTACGACGGACCCCAGCTCGACACGTTCCTCGGCTCGGACCCGACGCCCGACGACATGGCGGAGGAGAAGGCCATGATGGCCGCCGGCACCGCCTTCGGGAAGGCGTGCGAGCGCAAGAATCCCGAGTTGCTCCCGCACGTGTCCACTGAGGACGCCGCGCGGGACATGGACGTGCTGCGGGCGGCGTTGGGAGAGTCAAAGCTGGACTACCTCGGCAAGTCCTACGGCACCTTCCTCGGTGCCACCTACGCCGGCCTCTTCCCGAAGAACGTGGGCCGCTTCGTCCTCGACGGGGTCGTCCCACCAGACCTGACCTCCAGTGAGCTCAACGAGGGCCAGGCGGTCGGCTTCGAGCGGGCCACCCGGGCATACGTGCAGAGTTGCGTCAGCCAGGGCAACTGCCCGCTGGGCACGTCGGTGGACCAGGGGATGCAGCGGCTGCGCGAGTTCCTCAAGCGGCTCGACCAGCGGCCGGTCCCCGTGACCGACGACCCACGGGTGCGGGAGCTGACCGAGGGGTGGGGGTCGATGGGCATCGCCGAGGCGATGTATGACCAGAACCAGTGGAGCACCCTCACGTCGGCGCTGCGCGCCGCGTTCAACGGCAGCGGCAACGACCTGATGATGCTGGCCGACCAGTACGCCCAACGGAACGACAACGGCACCTACACCGGCAACATCATGCAGGTCATCTACGCCGTCAACTGCCTCGACCGGCCGGACAGCCCCCACCTCAGCCACTACGCGCAGGACGCCAAGAAGTTCAGCAAGGAGGCCCCGACCTGGGGGGCGATGCTGGCCTGGGGCAGCGTGACGTGCGCCCACTGGCCGGTGAAGTCGCACACCCCGCCCCACAAGATCAGCGCCAAGGGGAGCGGCCCGATCCTCGTGCTCGGTACCACCCGGGACCCGGCCACCCCGTACGAGTGGTCCAAGCGACTGGTCAACGAGCTCGCCAACGGCCACCTGCTGTCCTACAACGGCGACGGCCACACGGCATACATGCGGTCCAACCAGTGCGTGGACAGCAAGGTCGACGACTACCTGCTGCACGGCAAGCTGCCGCCCAAGGGCACCATGTGCTGACCGACGGGCCGGTTTCGGCAATCCGGGGAGTGATCCGTATACTCGTGCCTCGCGTCCCCCGGGGCGCGCGCCGCCTTAGCTCAGTCGGCAGAGCGATTCACTCGTAATGAATAGGTCGTCGGTTCGATTCCGACAGGCGGCTCCACGCGTTGGTTCAGGTCAGCGGCACCGCGACGCTGACCACCACGGCCAGCAGCGACCAGAGGCTGGCCCGGATGGGCACACTGTGGGCACATCGTCGCCGCGGTCGTGATCGACTCATGGCCCTTGGCCTGCTGGGTCCAGCGCACCCGGACGCCCGCCCGTCTCAAGGACAGGCGGGCCCGCGATCAGCTGGATAGCTGCTCGCGCGCCGCGGCCGAGGCGAAGCCGAGCCACGTGTGCCGGTTACCGGCCCAGCACCATCCGATCTTGGGTGCGTTGCGGTTGTGCC
>NZ_DASSTI010000167.1:0-12920 GCF_035708005.1 Segeticoccus sp.
CGCATCGAGGCCGGCACGTTCGGGACCTGCGAGGTCTGCGGGGAACCGATCGCCCTGACCCAGTTGAGCGCGTTTCCCCGGTCGACCACCTGCGTGACCTGCCGGCCGCGGACTCCTGCGCCTGCCTGATGGCCGGCAACCGTCGCCTGCAGCCTCGCTCGTGAGCTCGCCGGCGGCGCTGCCGAACCACTGTCGCCACCGTCGGCGGGCGTGTGCGAGGCTGCAGGGATGGACCTGCCTCGTGACGACGTCGACCCGGGTGGCCTGCTCGAGTACTCCGTGGTCTTCACCGACCGCTCGCTCAACCACATGTCACAGCGCTTCGTCGCCGTGATGCAGAGCATCCTCGATGTCCTGCGGACCACCTACCACGCCGAGAGCGCGGCGGTGGTGCCCGGCGGTGGCACCTACGCGATGGAGGCCGTCGCCCGGCAGCTGGCCACCGGCCGGCGCTGCCTGGTCGTGCGCAACGGGCTGTTCTCCTACCGTTGGTCGCAGATCCTCGAGATGGGCTCCATCGCCACCGACGTCACCGTCTGCCGGGCCCGGCCGGTCGACGACTCCCCCCAGTCACCGTGGCAGCCGGCGCCGATCGAGGAGGTCGTCGCCGCCGTCCGCGAGCATCGTCCCGAGGTCGTGTTCGCGCCGCACGTGGAGACCGCCGCCGGGATGCTCCTGCCCGACGAGTACGTCCGGGCCCTGTCCGACGCCGTCCACGAGGTCGGCGGCCTCTTCGTCCTCGACTGCATCGCCTCCGGCGCACTGTGGGTCGACATGGACCAGCTCGGTGCCGACGTCCTGCTCAGCGCCCCACAGAAGGGCTGGAGCGGGTCGCCGTGCGCCGGTTACGTCATGCTGAGCCGGGCCGGGCGCGCAGCGGTGGAGGCCAGCACCTCCACGAGCTTTGCCGCAGACCTCAAGAAGTGGTTGTCCATCGCGACGGCGTACGAGCAGGGCAAGGCTCCCTACCACGCCACCATGCCGACCGATGGCCTTGCGCACAACGCCCAGCTGATGCGCCAGACCCGCGATCGGGGGCTGGAGACGCTCCGCTCGGCCCAGGTCGAGCTCGGCACCCGGGTCCGCGCGCTGTTGGCCGACCGCGGTCTGCCGTCGGTGGCTGCGGACGGGTTCGCGGCGCCGAGTGTGGTCGTCGTCCACACCACGGACGGCGGGCTGCGCAGCGGTGCCAAGTTCACCGAGATCGGCGTGCAGGTGGCCGCGGGCGTGCCGCTCCAGTCCGGTGAGCGCGAGGACTTCTCGACGTTCCGGGTCGGGCTCTTCGGGCTGGACAAGCTCGACGACGTCGACGGCACGGTGGCGCGGCTCGAGGCCGCCCTCGACAAGATCGGCGTCTGAGCGGCGCTACGGCACCAGCGCGGTCGCCAGGTCCCGCTCGATGTCGGAGGTCGTGACCGACAGCGCAGCGACCAGCTCGGGCAGCCGGTCGGTGGAGAACCGCACCGTGGGCAGCGACAGCGACACCGCACCCTCCAGCCGGCTCCCGACCCGCACTCCGCGACCGACGGCGGTCACGCCCTGCTCGGTGGCCTCGGCGTTGACCGAGAACCCTCGCCTGCGCAGGACGGCGAGCTCCCGCCGGAGCCTGGGCAGGTCCGGCCGCTCGCCGGGGCGCTCGACCCAGCGTTCCTCGGCGTACAGCCGGTCGAACTGCTCCGTGGGCAGGTCCGCGAGCAGCAGCTTTCCGCCCGAGTGCAGGTGGGCCGGGAAGGCCATCCCGTCGCGGTTGCCCACGCGCAGCGCCTGACGCGACTCGACCGAGGCGATGAAGCGGGCCTGGTCGCCGGAGAGGACGACGAGGTTGACCGACTCGTTCAGGCGGTCGACGAGTGTCTGCAGGTGCGGCAGGGCGATCGAACGCAGCAGGGTGGAACGGGACTGGGACCGCACGTTCTGGGCGAGCACCGGGCCGGCCAGGTAACGCCGCTGCTCGTCCCGGATCGCGAAGTCGCGGTAGACGAGCATGGACAGCAGCCGGTGTGCCGTGGACCGGGCCACCCCGAGACGGTCCGCGGCCTGCGACACGGTGAGGGACCCCTCGACCTGCAGCGTCGCCGCGAGGAGCAGCGCCCGGTCGACGCTGTTGACCGCATAGTGGGGTTGATTCTTCACAGCAGAACTTTCTGTTCTCTCAGGCGGAACTGAGAGTACACCTGAGAGATACCCATCCCCCCGCGTGAAAGGCCCTGCCCCATGGTCGACGACCATCCCGTTCGCGAGAGGCGGTCGGCCTCGGGTGCGACGGCACCGACGCAGCTCACGTCACACCGCGCCGCCGCGCTGGTGGCCTTCCTGTGCTGGAGCGTGATGCTCCTGGAGGGCTACGACGTCATCTCGCTGGGGACCGTCATCCCGGTGCTGCTGCACGACTCAGCGATGGGATTCACCGCCGCCAACACGGGGTGGGTCGCTGCCGCCGTCTTCGTCGGTGCCCTGATCGGGGCGCTCAGCTCGGGAGTGCTGTCCGACCGGTACGGACGTCGACCGGTGGTGATCGCGTCCGTGGCCATCTTCTCGCTGTTCATGGCCCTGTGCGGGCTGGCCACGGGCCCGGCTTCCCTGGGCATCCTTCGCTTCCTGGCCGGGCTCGGACTCGGTGCGCTCATCCCGACGACCTCCGCGCTCACCCTCGAGTACGCGCCTGCTCGCCGGCGCACGCTGATCTACACCCTGATGCTGTCCGGCGTGCCGTTCGGAGGCGTCCTGTCGGCGCTGGTGGCCCTTCCCGTGCTGCCGAACCTGGGGTGGCACTGGATGTTCTTCCTCGGTGCGATCCCCGGCTTCCTCATCCTCCCGGTCCTCGCGAAGTCCCTGCCCGAGTCCGTCACGTTCCTGCGGGCGGTCGGTCGCCGTGAGCAGGCGGACCGCGTCGCTGCCCGCTTCGGGGTGCAGGACACGGGAGCCAGAGAATCGCACGCCGGGGAATCGCACGCCGGGGAACCTGGGGGTAGCGCGTCGGCCGCACCCGTCAGCGCCGACACCACCGGTGGCGGCATCTTCGGCCGCGGCTATGCCGTGGCCTCGGTCCTGTTCGCCATCACGACCTTCTGCGGCCTCTTCGCCTGGTACGGACTGGCCACGTGGTTGCCGGGCATCATGAGCGAGGCCGGGTACAGCCTGAGCTCGTCACTGGTCTTCTTGCTGGTGCTCAGCCTCGGAGCGGTCGCGGGCTCGCTGTTCACCGCGACGGCCACCGACCGGTGGGGGCACAAGCCGGTCGTGGTCGTCACCTACGGCGTGATGGCGGTCGCGTTGCTGCTGCTCGCGATCAAGCTGCCGCAGGCCCCGTTGCTGGCGCTGATCGCGATCGCCGGCGTCGGTGGTCACGGTGGCCAGATCCTCATCAACGCCTACGTCAGCAACTCCTACCCGACCAGGCAGCGCGCCCGCGCCCTTGGCTGGAGCCTCGGCGCCGGCCGCTCCGGCACCATCGTCGGACCGATCATCATCGGTTGGGTGGTGGCCGTCACCTCACCGCTGACCGGCTTCGTCGTCTTCGCCTCCATGGCGGTGCTGGCCGCCCTCCTGCTCGCCTTCGTGCCGCGCACCCCCGCCTGCGCGCCGTCACGATCACTCAACGCCACACCCTCAGCTGAACCGCTCAGGCAAGGAGTCTGACCATGACTGCGGAGACCACCTCCCCGGTCCGCCTGCAGGCGGCGGACTCGCCCGACCAGCCCACGCCGACACCGGAGCTGCAGGAGCTCTACCGCGGCTTCGAGCGGGAGCTGCTGGTGCCGCTGTGGACCGAGATCGGCGACCTGATGCCGCTGCACCCGAAGTCTCGAGCGGTTCCCCACCGGTGGCGCTGGGCGGAGCTGCTCAGACTCGCCGACCGGGCCGGCCACCTCGTGCCGGTCGGGCGCGGCGGTGAGCGCCGCGCCATCGCGCTGGCCAACCCCGGGCTGGGCGGCCGGCCCTACGCCACCCCGACCCTGTGGGCCGCGATCCAGTACCTCATGCCCGGTGAGGACGCGCCCGAGCACCGGCACACCCAGCACGCCTTCCGCTTCGTCCTCGAGGGCGAGGGCGTGTGGACCGTCGTCGGGCGGGACCCGGTCCCGATGAACCGCGGGGACTTCCTGCCCCAGGCCGGATGGAACTGGCACGCCCACCACAACGCCGCGACCCGTCCGATGGCCTGGATCGACGGCCTGGACATCCCGTTCCAGTTCCAGACCGAGTCGCAGTTCTTCGAGTTCGGCCGCGACGCCATCAGCGAGGAGGAACGCACCACTCCCGAGCGTTCCCGTGCCCAGCGGCTGTGGGGTCACCCCGGCCTGCGGCCGGTCTCGGTGCCCGGCTCCCAGCCCGGCTCGCCCCTGCTGGCCTACCGCTGGGCCGACACCGACGCCGCCCTCACCGACCAGCTCGAGCTGGAGGCGGAGGGGTATGCCGGCACGGTCGAACCGGGTCACGCCGCCGTGCGCTACAGCAACCCGACGAACGGCGCGGACGTGTTGCCCACGATCCGGGTCGAGATGCACCGGATCCGCAAGGGCGCCCAGACCGCCCCCCGCAAGGAGGCCGGTTCGTCGGTCTACCAGGTCTTCGACGGCTCCGGCACGGTCACCGTCGGCGACACGACCTGGAGCGTGACCCGCGGCGACCTGTTCGTCGTCCCGTCCTGGCAGCCGTTCTCCGCGACGTCGCAGGCCTCCGCCTCCGACTCCGACTCCGGCGCCCTGGACCTGTTCCGGTTCAGTGACACCCCCATCTTCGAAGCCCTGCACCTGCACCGCACCCACGTGGAAGGAACCGCCCAGTGAAGCTCGCCACCATCCGCACCTCGTCCGGCACCCGCGCCGTCCGGATCGAGGAGGACCACCTCGTCGACCTGGGCCCGGCCGACCTCGGTGAGCTGCTCGCCCGGGAGGGCTGGACGACCGCGGCGGGCGCCGAGGGGGAACACCTCCCGCTCGCCGGCGCCGACTTCGCCCCGGTAGTCACCCACCCCGGCAAGGTCATCTGCGTGGGACTGAACTACCGCAACCACATCCTCGAGATGGGCCGCGAACTGCCGGAGTACCCGACGCTGTTCACCAAGTACGCCGAGTCACTCACCGGCGCGCACGACCCGATCGCCAAGCCCGCCGAGACCGACGAGTTCGACTGGGAGGCCGAGCTGGCCATCGTCATCGGCGCGCCCGTGCGGCGGGCGAGGCGCGAGCAGGCCGAAGCCGCCATCGCCGGATTCGCCACCCTGAACGACCTCACCTGCCGGGACTGGCAGTACCGCTCCAAGCAGTGGCTGCAGGGCAAGGCCTGGGAAGGCGTCACCCCCGTGGGGCCGTACCTGGTCACTCCCGACGAGCTGCCGGGCGGCGTGCGCCCCGAGTTGGAGATCTCCACCGTCGTCGACGGCGAGACGATGCAGAAGAACAACACCTCCGAGCTCGTCTTCGACCCGGTGCACCTGGTCGAGTACATCTCGACGATCATCACCCTGGGGCCCGGAGACCTCATCGCCACCGGCACCCCCGGCGGCGTCGGCCACGCCCGCAAGCCCCCGCGCTACCTCGCCCCCGGCCAGCACCTGGTCACCGAGGTCGCCGGCCTCGGGCGCTGCGAGAACGACATCGTGGCCGGGGAAACCGCCTGATGGTGGGCGGCGAAAGGGCCCGCGACAGCGCCGCACTGAGCAACCGGCTGCGCTGGATGCGCGAGGGCACGACCACGTTCCTGTCCGCCCTGGCGAACCGCACGGACGAGCAGCTCGCCGGAGCCACGGGCCTCGAGGGCTGGACCGGCAAGCACCTGCTGGCGCACGTGGCCGCCAACGCCGACGCGCTCGGCAACCTCGTCCACTGGGCGCGGACCGGCGAGGAGACCCCGATGTACTCCTCCCCCGCCCAGCGCAACCAGGACATCGAGGACGGCGCGCAGCGCTCGGTGCCGGAGCTGCGCAGCTGGGTGGAGGACTCGGCGGGGACGCTGGCGGAGGCCCTCGACGAGCTCACCGATGAACAGTGGCACCACCACGTCCGCACCGCCCAGGGCCGCGACGTCGACGCCACCGAGATCCCGTGGATGCGTGCGCGCGAGGTGATGGTGCACGCCGTCGACCTCGGACCGGTCACCTTCGCCGAGCTACCCGAGGACTTCCTCACCGCCCTCGCCGACGACATCGTCGGCAAGCGCACCGCCAAGGCCGGACCGGCACTGGAGATCGCCACGACCGACAGCACCCACCGCTGGACCCTGCCCGGCACCGGCGAGCCCACAAAGGTGAGCGGCACCCTGGCGAGTGTCACGGCATACCTCGCCGGTCGTCCGGCACCCAAGCTGGACGACGACCCCCACGTCCCGGAGCTCCCCGCCTGGCTCTGACCCGGACAGGAGAAGCACATGACTGAAGGCAACGTCGACGTGCTCGTCGTCGGTGGCGGCATCGGCGGCCTGGCCAACGCCCTCGCGCTGACCCAGAAGGGCCTGAAGGTCCGCGTCCTCGAACGCGCCGCGCAGCTCGGCGAGGTCGGAGCGGGCATGCAGCTGGCCCCCAACTGCACCCGCATCCTCGACCAGTGGGGACTGCTCGACGAGGCCGTCTCCCTCGGTGTGCTGCCCGAGCGCCTGGTGATGAAGGACGCCATGGAGGGTGGCGAGCTCACCACGCTCGACCTCGCGGACCTCAAGGAGCGGTACGGCTACCCCTACCTCGTGATCCACCGCAGCGACCTGCACGGCGCCCTGCTGCGGGCCTGTCGTGACGCCGGGGTCGACCTGGTCACCGATACCACGGTCACCGACTATGAGCAGGTCGAGGACGGAGCGGTCGCGGTCCACGACGGCGGGCGCGAGTTCGCCCCGGCGATCATCGCCGCCGACGGTCTCGGCTCGACCGCGCGAGCCCTCTTCAGCGACGACGAGCCGGTCAGCTCCTCCTACGTCGCCTACCGCGGCGCGATCCCGGTCGAGCAGGTCGACCAGCTGAACGTCTCGCTCAAGGACGTCGTCGTCTATGTCGGGCCCAAGCGGCACTTCGTGCAGTACCCGCTCCGGCAGGGCGAGATGTTCAACCAGGTCGCGGTCTTCGAGTCGCCCAAGGCCCGTGCGGGTGAAGAGGACTGGGGCACTCCCGACGAGCTGGACGCGGCGTTCGAGGGGAGCTGCGACAGCGTGCAGGCCGGGCTGCCGCTCATGTGGCGTGACCGGTGGTGGCGCATGTATGACCGCAACCCGATCATGAACTGGGTCCAGGGCCGGCTCGCCCTGACCGGAGACGCCGCCCATGCGCCACTGCAGTACCTCGCCCAGGGGGCCGTCATGGCCATGGAGGACGCTTGGGTGCTCGCCGAGCACGTGGGTCAGCGCATGGGCGCCGAGGGGCCGGACTGGGACGGCGCGCTGGCCGCGTACAACGCGGTGCGCACCGAGCACTGCCGCCGGGTGGTCCTGACGGCCCGCGACTGGGGCAACCTGTGGCACCACACCGGCGTGAAACGGTTGTGGCGCAACGCCGTCATGCGCGCCCGGGACCCGAAGGACTACGCGTTCGTCGACTGGCTCTACGGGCCGACCGCGCTCACGCCCGAGCTGCTGGCACCGATGTTCGACCCGGCCAACGCTCCCACGGTCGAGGTCCCCGAGAGCGCCTGATCCGGCCGGGGAACCACACCGTGGCTGAGCGCGCGCTCAGGCGTGGGTCGTTCGCGCCCGACTCGGCTGCTCAGGACTTCGACGAGCTCGTCGACTCCGACGTGGTCCGGCTGCCGCCTGTGGCATGGCACGGGCCACGATCGAGACCAACGCGTCCCGGCCGACGTCGAGGGTGCCCAGGGTGCCGCCGTAGCGGGCGCCCAGCCGTGAGCTGCAGAAGGCGTCGGCCACCTCGGACGGCGCGTACTGCAGCAGCAACGCCCCCTGCAGGCAGGCGGCCATCTGGCCCGCCAGCCGCCGGGCGCCGACCTCCAGGGTGGTGGCGTCCCCGAGCAGCTCGAGGACCGACTCGACCGCCCGGTCCAGCCCGCGGTGCTCGCCGCGGGCGCGACCGACCTCCTGCAGCCAGGCGGCCAGGGGCTCCGGCTCCCGGGACAGCGCCCGCAGAACGTCGAGCGCGTTGACGTTGCCCGACCCCTCCCACACGGAGTTGACCGGTGCCTCACGGTAGAGCAGCGGCAGGCCGGAGTCCTCGATGTAGCCGTTGCCGCCCAGGCACTCCAGCGCCTCGGCGACCATCATCGGCGCCCGTTTGCACACCCAGAACTTGGCCAACGGCAACGCGATTCGCCGGAACGCTGCCTCCTGCGGGTCACCACTGCGGTCCACGGCCGCCGCGAGCCGGATCGCCAGCGCCGTCGCCGCCTCGGTCTCGACCGCCAGGTCCGCGACGACGTTCTGCATCAGCGGCTTGTCGACCAGCAGCGAGCCGAACGCCTGCCGGTGCGCGACGTGCCACGACGCCTCCGCCAGCGCGTGCCGCATCAACGCCGTCGACCCGAGCACGCAGTCGAGCCGGGTGGCCGCCACCATCTCGATGATGGTCCGGACGCCCCGGCCCTCCTCACCGAGCCGCTGTCCCCACGTGCCGGCGAGCTCCACCTCGGCCGAGGCGTTGGAACGGTTGCCGAGCTTGTCCTTGAGGCGCACGAGGTCGAACCGGTTCCGTGCCCCGTCGGGCAGCACCCGCGGCACCAGGAAACAG
The DNA here is from genome assembly GCF_035708005.1 of Segeticoccus sp. Taxonomy (NCBI): domain Bacteria; kingdom Bacillati; phylum Actinomycetota; class Actinomycetes; order Micrococcales; family Intrasporangiaceae; genus Segeticoccus; species Segeticoccus sp. The sequence continues at coordinate 8,666 of NZ_DASSTI010000167.1, forward strand.
GTCAGCCCCTCGGGTGCCTGCGCGAGCACCAGGAAGACGTCGTTCATCGGCGCGGAGGTGAACCACTTGTGCCCGTCGAGCAGGTACTCACCCTCCGCCGACGTCGGCCGGGCCCGTGTCAGGTTGGCGCGCACGTCGGAGCCGCCCTGCTTCTCGGTCATCCCCATCCCGGCCAGGGCGCCGGTCTTGTCGGCCACGGGCCGCAGGCGCACGTCATACGACCGGGCGGCGAGCTTGGGCGTCCACTCCTTGGCGAGCACCGCGTCCGTCCGCAGCGCCGGAACCGCCGCATAGGTCATCGAGATCGGGCAGCCGTGCCCGGGCTCCGTCTGGGACCAGGCGAGGAACCCCGCCGCACGCCGGACGTGCGCGTGCTCGTCGCCGCTGTCCTGCTGCTCCCACGGAGCGGCATGCAGCCCGAAGCCCACCGCCCGCTCCATCAGCCAGTGCCACGACGGGTGGAAGCGCACCTCGTCGATCCGCTCGCCGTAGCGGTCGTATGCCGTGAGCTCGGGTTCGTGCCGGTTCGCCAGGCGGCCGTGCTCGCGGGCCTGCGCGCTCCCGGCGAGCTCGCCCAGCTCGTCGAGGTCCGTGACCACCTCCTCGGAGGCGTGCCGGGTCACCGCCTCGACCAGCGCCCGGTCGGATCTGACGACGTTGTGCCCCACCAGCGGCGGCGCCTGGTTGGTCGCCACCCGACGCCTCGGCTGCCCGCGCTCCTCCTCACCCATGGCCCCATCATGACCCGCACGGCACCTCTGACGACGCGGTCTGTGGCGTGTCGACCGGTCCGGCCGCCGCGACACGCCACCGACGAGGTCGTCGGTCGCGGGGTCCGCTGGGAGGAGGGCTTCACGGCATACTCAGGACGCAGTCGACCACCGAGGGAAGGAACCACCGTGGCCAAGGAGCTCGCCAGCCAACTCGTGGAACAGCTGCAGTCGGCAGGGGTCCGGCGCATCTACGGCATCGTCGGGGACAGCCTGAACCCCATTGTCGATGCGGTGCGGCGCACCGGCGGCGCCAAGCGCGGCGGGATCGACTGGGTGCACGTGCGGCACGAGGAGGCAGCCGCGTTCGCCGCCTCCGCGGAGGCACAGCTCACCGGAGGCCTGGCCGTGTGCGCCGGCTCCTGCGGGCCGGGGAACCTGCACCTCATCAACGGCCTGTACGACGCCAATCGCTCGGGCGCGCCCGTCCTCGCCCTGGCCTCGCACATCCCCAGCCGGCAGATCGGCAGCAGCTACTTCCAGGAGACGCACCCGGACCGACTCTTCACCGAGTGCTCCGTCTACTCCGAGCTGGTCAGCACCACCGACCAGGCGCCTCGCGTCGTGCACGACGCGATCCAGCACGCCGTCGGTCGCGGCGGGGTGGCGGTCGTGACTCTGCCCGGCGACATCGCCGACCTCGAGGCGACCGCGCCGACACCTCCGTGCCTGCCCATCGAGCACGGCTCCCTGGCCCCGTCACCGGCCAGTGTGCAGCGGCTCGCCGACGCCATCAACGACGCCGAGAAGGTGGCCCTCTTTGTCGGCGCCGGCGTCCAGGGCGCGCACGACGAGGTCATCGAGCTGGCCGCCAAGGTCAACGCACCGATCGGGCACTCGCTGCGCGGCAAGGACTTCATCCAGTACGACAACCCTTACGACATCGGGATGACCGGGCTGCTCGGCTATGGTGCGGCGGCCGACGGCATCGAGGACGCCGACCTGCTGATCCTGCTGGGCACCGACTTCCCCTACGACCAGTTCCTGCCGAACACCCGCACGGCACAGGTGGACCGGGCCGCCGAGCGGATCGGACGGCGCACCGAGGTGGACGTGCCGGTGCACGGCGACGTGCTGCCGACCCTCGAGGCGCTCCTGCCCCTGGTCACGCCGAAGAAGAGCGACCGCTTCCTGAACCGCATGCTGAAGAAGCACGACCGGCTGATGAACAAGGCGGTCGGGGCCTACACCCGCAAGGCCGAGAAGCTGGTGCCCATCCACCCGGAGTACGCCGCCTCGGTGCTGGACGACGTGGCTGACCAGGACGCGATCTTCACCGCGGACACGGGCATGTGCAACGTGTGGACCGCCCGCTACATCCGGCCGCTCGGCACGCGCCGGCTGATCGGGTCCTACCTGCACGGGTCCATGGCCAACGCCCTGCCACAGGCGATCGGCGCGCAGGTGAGCTTCCCCGACCGGCAGGTGGTGTCTGTCTCGGGTGACGGAGGCCTGTCGATGCTGCTCGGCGAGCTGATCACCGCCGTGACGCTGCGCATCCCGGTGAAGGTGGTGCTGTTCAACAACTCGACCCTGGGCATGGTCAAACTGGAGATGCTCGTCGACGGGCTGCCGGACTTCGGGGTGGACGTCCCGGACACCAACTACTCCGCGGTGGCCGAGGCGATGGGCTTCCACGCCCAGCGGGTCGTGAAACCGGGCGAGCTGGAGAAGGCCTACCGCGCCGCCTTCGCGCACAACGGTCCCGCCCTGGTGGAGGTCATCACCGACCCGCAGGCACTCTCGCTGCCGCCGAAGATCACCGGCGAACAGGTCTTCGGCTTCGCCACGGCCATGTCGAAGATCGTGTTGAACAAGGGGGCCGGAGAGGTGGTCAGCATGGCGCGCAGCAACATGCGCCACCTGCCCCGCTGACGGGTGCCAGCCGGCTTCGCGCAGATCGTGGTCATGCGGCAGAATGAGCCGCCGAGCCGCGTCGGGGAACACTGAGATGCCGCACGCCGGCTCGTCGACGAGACCAGGGACCAGGAGCGAGCGCATGTCGAGTGCCGCGGGATGCGAGGTGGCCGCGTTGGCCTGCTCAGCCGCAGGCGCCGACCTCGACACCAACTGACTCGCCGCCGAACGTCCTGACGCGGGCGTCACACGTGCCCTGCCCCCTGGGCTGTGGACGCCATGCCCGCGCCGTTTCCGCGTTGTCGCGCGGCGGTCCCCGCTCGACCCTGAAAGTGAAGCCTTGAATCCTCTGACTGACAAGCAGATCCGCGACAGTTTCGTGAACGCCTCGCGCCGCGAGGTCGCTCAGGCGATCCTGCCCGACCTGGCCACCCTCGACTGGAGCTCACTCGACTACCTCGGGTGGCGCGACCCGAAGCGACCCCTCGCCGCCTATGCGGTCCTCGAGCTCGATGGCGCGCCCACTGGCGTGCTGCTGCGCTCCACGGACCCGTCGGCACGGGCACGGCGCAAGATGGTGTGCGCCTGGTGCGAGGACGTCGTCGTGACCGACGACGTCAGCCTGTATGTCGCGCGCCGCGCCGGTGCTCGTGGTCGCCAGGGCGACACGATCGGCACCCTCATCTGCACCGACTTCATCTGCTCGCACAACGTCCGCCGACCGCCGACCCGCTCCGAGGTGCTCAGCGACCGGCCCGCCGACCGCGAGGAACTGGTCGAGCGCCGTATCGTGGGACTGCGCGAGCGATCGGCGCGATTCGCCGCCCACGTGCTCGAGTAGGGCCGCCCGGGCAGGCGTGGACGTCGGGCGGGTCGGGTAGCAGGGGGCCATGGACACCCTCACCTTCGTGGGAACGGCGACCACGATCCTGCGCGTCGGGTCGTTCACGGTGCTCACCGACCCGAACTTCCTGCACCGGGGGCAGTACGCCTACCTCGGCTGGGGCTTGGTGTCGAAGCGGTTGGTGGACCCGGCGCTGTGGCCGGAGGACCTGCCTCGGCTGGACGCGATCGTGCTGTCCCACCTGCACGGTGACCACTTCGACCGGGTCGCCCGCCGAACGCTGGACAAGCGGGTGCCGCTGCTGACGACGCCACACGCGGCGGAACGGCTGGGCAAGCACGGGTTTGCCACGCAGGGCCTGCAGACGTGGCAGACGCACACACTCGAGCGGGATGACGAGCAGCTGACCATCGAGGCGTTGCCCGGCATCCACGCCCGGGGCGTGATGGGGCGCCTGCTGCCTCCGGTGATGGGCAGCATGCTGACCCACAGCGCGCCGGGTCGGCCGACACGCCGGCTGTACCTCAGCGGTGACACACTCACCGGCAGCCACCTGGACGAGATCCGCCGGCGCTTCCCGCACATCGATGCCGCCGTGCTGCACCTGGGCGGCACTCGGGTCCTGCTGCACACAGTCACCATGGACGACCGCCAGGGCGTGGACGCCCTGCGCCGCGTCGACCCGCAGCGGGCGCTGGCGGTGCACCATGACGACTACGGCGTCTTCCGTTCTCCGGTGTCCGCGTTCGTCCAGCGCGCCGCCGGGGCCGGCTTTGGCGACCGG
>NZ_DASSTI010000168.1:0-40837 GCF_035708005.1 Segeticoccus sp.
CCTCAAGCGACGAGTTGTCGCCGAGGGGACCAGCGACCCCGCTCAGTACTCGATGAAGAAGATCGACTGGGTGCTCGCCACTCTCGACCGGCTGGGGCTTCCCCCGCTGCCCGACCCAGACGAGCCGCCGCCACCATCGCCTCGCCCGTCGTCGTAGCAGGATCCCGCACTGGTCACGCTCCGCGTGACGATCGCCAAACCGAGCACACCGATGAGACCGGGCGGGTGGTCCGGTCTACCCGTGCGATGACTGAACTTGACCCGCCCTCGGCGGCGCCGTGTCGGCGTAGCGAGGCAGGTTCGAGACCCTCCACAGACGAAGAGGAAGCCTCGATGACGGAGAGCACCGGAGTTGCGAAGACGACCGAGGCGGTCATTGACCGCTTCAACCGGGCGTTTCAGGAACGGGACACTTCCCTCCTTGAGGACATCATCGGGCACGGAGACGCCTCGCTACACCCTGCGCACCTCGCCGGAATCAGCGTCGGCGGGATGGTCGCTCAGGTCGCCGCACTCGACCATCCCGGGGCATTCTCGGCACTCACCCTGGCCAGTACTCGACCGGTCGCGCCCGGCAAGCCGGACGTCTACCTCCCCGACCACGACCAGGCGACGATGAGGCGTCTGTTCGTGCTTCCGATGCCCGACTGGGCCGACCGCGAGGCAGCGGCGGAGTTCGCCGAGGCTCGCGCGGAGATCCGCGGCGACGACCCCGTCGCCGCAGGCACGATCGCCGCGCGCATCTGGGACCGCACACCCGGCACCGCACCCCCGATCCCCATGGCCAATCAGCTCGGCATGGTCTTCTCCAAGCTTGACTGCAGACCCCGATGGCGCGAGCGCCCATCTGAGATCAAGGTCCCTTCGCTCGTGGGCCGCGGCCGCCGAGACCGGTTCTTCCCCGTCGGCAACGGCCAAGCAATTGCGCGCGAGATCCCCGGTGCACGGCTGATCGTCCTCGAGGAGGTCGCCACCGTGATCCCCGACGGGGCGACCGGCGCGGTCGCAGAGGCCATGCTCACGCTGGGATAGCGGACCGGCTCGCCGCGCACGTGTGGCACCCACACGGCAACGGCAGCCGGCGACGGTCCCGTCGTACCACCTGCGTCGTGCCACGCCGCCTCGCAGTGGCCCCCCTTCCTCGATGAATCCGACCTTTTCGTAGGCGCGGATCTTGCGTGGGGACGCGGTCCTGTCTGCGGTCTCCACTCTTGCGCGAGCCGTTGGCTCGGTTGGCTGTAGGTGGCGCGTGCCGTGATGATGTCAGGGATGGGCGACGACAACACGTATGAGAATGGGTCTGGCGGGGCATCGCTGGTCGGCAATGCGGAGGTGGTGCGGGCCGCTTTCGATGCGATGCCGACGATGATGGCGGTGTTGGAGGGACCCGAGCACCGTCTGGTGGCCGCCAACCGGGTCTGGCGGACGTTGGTGGACCGCCCGTTCCTGGATCAGCCGGCGCGGGAGGTGCTGCCCGACATCGCCGGGCAACAACTGTTCGAGCTGCTTGACAACGTGTACGCCTCGGGGGAACCAGTGACCGCCCGCGAGTGGCGCATCCAGTTCCAGACCCAGCAGGGCGAACCGTTCGAGGTGTTCCTGGACTTCACCTTGGCGCCGTGGTTGTGGGACGACGGCCGGGTGCGCGGGGTGCTGGTGAGCCAGGCTGATGTGACTGAGCGGGTGCGGCAGCGGCAGGCCGAGCAGGCGCGCACGGCCGAGGCGGAGCGCCGCTATGAGGCCGCACGTGATGTGGTCGCCGAACTGCAGCAAGTGTTGTTGCCGACCGGGTTGCCGGTGCTGCCGCAGGCGAGTGTCGCGGCGCGGTACCTGGTCGCGGCCCGCGACCAGGCCGCCGGCGGTGACTGGTTCGACGCCGTCGCGCTGCCCGGCGGCGCCTTGGCCCTGGTGGTCGGCGACATCGTCGGGCACGGCGTGGCCGCGTCTGCGGCGATGGGCCAGCCTACGCGCGGTGCTCGATGAGCTGCTGGTGGACACCGGCGACGTGCACGAGGCGCTGGCCCGCGCCGACCGGTTGGCGGCCCGAACCCCGGCGATGCGGACCAGCACGGTGTGCCTTGTCATCTTGGACCCGGCAAACGGCACGCTGCGGTATGCCACGTGCGGGCACCCGCCGCCCCTGGCCCTGGCTGCCGACGGGACAGCCCACTACCTGGCCGCCTCTGGCGCCGGGCCGCTGGGAACCGGAGCACCCGTGAAGGTCGCCACGGCCAAGCTGGGGCCGGGGCAGGTGCTGCTGTTGTACAGCGACGGGCTGATCGAACGGCCGGGGCGCACCTTGACCGACGGGATGGACGTGCTGGCCCAGGTGGCCGGCGACGCCGCCGCCAACCGGGCGCTGCCCAGCGGCGCCCCGGCCTCGGCCGCCGAGCGGGTGTGCCAGCAGGCGGTCGAACTGCTCACCCGAGCCGGGTACGACGACGACGTCACCGCCCTGGCCGTCGAGTCCCGGCCGATCCCACCTAAGCCGCTGCACCTGCGGATGCCCGCCCGGGCCGAGGCCGTGGCCGAGATGCGCGCCGCGCTGGAGGTGTGGGTGCGTCAGTTCGACCCCCGCGTCGAGGATGAGCGGGCACTGCAGCTGGCCGTCGGGGAGCTGGTGACCAATGCGGTCGAGCACGCCTACCGCGACCGGGCAGCCGGCGAGGTCCGGGTGGACGCCGCGCTCGGCGCTGACGGCGTGGTCCAGCTGGACGTGGCCGATGACGGGACGTGGCGCGAGCCTGGCGGCGCGCCCCGGACACCGACGCGCGGACGCGGCCTGTGGCTGGCCCAAGCGATGGTCGAGAGCCTCGATGTGGTCCACACTGCGGGTGGCACGATCGCGACCCTGCGGCAGCGGCCGCACCGGCCCGCGCTGCTGGGGTCGGCCCCGGCCGGGCAGACGGTAAGAGAGGAACTCATGAGAGAGTTCAGCACCCAGCTGCGCGAGGGAACCCCGCGCGAGCTGGCGGTGAGCGGCCCGGTCGACGTCGGCACCGCCGCCCAACTGGCTGCGCAGCTGGACCATGCCAGCCGGGGCGGTGTGCACCCCCTGACCGTCGACCTGACCGACGTCGACCTGTTGGCCAGCGCGGGGGTACATGTGCTGTTCGACCTGCGCGACCGCCTCGCCGCCCACGGCAACCCGCTGACCCTGGTGACCGGAACCGGCACCCCAGCCCAGGACGTGCTCGCCCTGGTCGGCCTGGACGCCCACCAGCAGCACCCGGACGATGAGCGCCCGGCGCTGCCGGGTTCATAGGCTGATGGCTCACCACGATGGGGAGGTGGATGAGGGTGTCGTCGGCAGGTCACGCGCACGACCTGGCCGTGCAGTTCCGTGACGTGAACGACTAGCTGCATGCCGGCGGTGACCCGGACACCGCTCGACAACGCCTGGTCGACCTCGCCGTCCCGGTTGACCAGGTATGCCGCCCCCGTCGCCTCCGCGAGCGCGAGGCCGCCAGTCAGGTAGTCATTGTGGATGTGGGTCTCGATGGTGATGACCTCGGGCGTGTCATGGCCTTCCTTCAAGAACGATTGTGGCTGCGGCGGAGGCGGGACCAGGCGATGCCAGCAGCCACCAGCGCGACGGTGGCAGGCACCAGCCACACCGGAACCGCGGCGGCGAGCTCGGTGACGGCCTGCTGGGCGTTGGTCTCCAGGTCGGTGGTGTCGCCCAGCCCGAGGACACCGGTGAGGCCAGCGGTGCCGTCGAACCGGAGGAACAGGATGCCGATGGTGAGGAAGAGCAGTCCGGCGACGGCGTTGGTGCTGTGGACCCGAATGGGGCCGAGGGCCAACAGCCGACTGCGAACCCACGCGCGCTGGCCGAGGTGGTAGCGGTCCCAGAACCAGGCGAGGACGAACAGGGGCAGGGCCATGCCGAGGGCGTACACCGCCAGCAGCGCCCCGCCGAGCACGGGCGACGCTTGTGTGGCGGCGAGGGTGAGGATCGCCCCCAGGACCGGGCCGGAGCAGAAGCCAGCCAAGCCGTAGACCGCGCCGAGGGCCAACGTGGACAGGTAGCCGCCGCGGCCGGCTCCGCGAGAGGCCGACCAGGTCTGGAGCCGGGCGACGAACGGGACCCGCAGACTGCCTCCGAGCAGCTGCAGCGCACCTACGGCGATGATGACCCAGCCGGCGGCCAGGATCAGTTGCTGACGGTGGCCGTAGACGAGTGTGGACACCGCGGCCGCACCGCTGCCCAAGGGGACCAGCGTCACCAGCAGGCCGAGGTAGAAGCTGCCCGTGCGGGCCACCAGGGTTCGCCGGCTGGAGAAGGCGTAGGCGAAGAAGGAGGGCAGCAGCAGCGCGCTGCACGGTGACAGCAGCGCCAAGACGCCGGCCGCCAGCGCGGCGAGCAGGCTGACATCCGTCATGACGCCTCCGCTGCTGCCTGCTCGATGGCCTGGCGGAAGACCTTGGCTGGCTGCGCGCCGATCACCGGCCGGCCGTTGATCAGGAAGGCCGGGGTGCCGCTGACCCCGATCGACTGGCCCTCCTGGAAGTCCTTCCTGATGCCGGCCGCGAGCGCAGGGTCCCTCATGTCCGTTCTGAGCCGATCCCCATCCAGGCCAACGGACTCAGCAACCGCCACGAGGTGGTCCACGGTCAGGGCACCGCTGTTGGGTGGTGACTGCTCGGCATACATGGCGTCGTGGAACTCCCAGAAGCCGTCCTGCTCGGCCGCGGCGCGCCCGGCGAGGGCGGCGGTGTAGGACTCCTCGCCGAGGTAGGGAAAGTCGCGCCACTCGATGCGGAGTGTGCCGTTGTTGACGTACTTGCGGACGAGATCAGGCTCTGTGTCGCGCGCGAACTTGCCGCAGAACGGGCACTGGAACTCGGAGAAGTTGACCATGACGACGGGCGCGTCGACGTCGCCTCGCGCCATCGGGTCGCCTGGGGCGCGTCGTGCCAGCGCGCTGGGGACCTGCGGGGCCTCCTCCGATTTCGGGGCAGCCTTCGGTGAGGTGGCCCGCTCTGGGGCCCGGCTCGAGGTCTGTGTCCTGCCTTGGGACGCCGCCGGCTCGGCATCCGAGGATCGGGCGGCCAGAAACGTGAACGCCGCGACGAGGGCGGCGACGATCGCGACCACCACCGGCACCGTGGCCGTCCGGCGCGACACCGGGGCAGGGTCGTGGGGGCTGGGCATCAGAACTCCTCGTGGGTGGTCGGAACTCGGCGCGGCTCGGAGCTGGCCGAGACGGTGCACGCGGTCGCTGCGGCCAGACGTGCGCGCAGGGCCCAGAGCAGCAGGCCGACCGCGACGAGCTGCAGGACGGGCTGGAACGACCGGAACCAGGCCAGGGCACCGGAGTAGCCGAGGGCGAGCAGCGCGAGCTTGTTGCAGACCGGACAGCCCACGGCGAAGAAGGTCAGCAGCCCGGCCAAGCTCCCTTGGCGCGCCGGCTGGTCCGAACTCGACAGGTTGGTGCTGGTGTCGGCAGCAGCCGGCTCGTTCGTCGGGTCGGCGACGTACGTCGCGGCGAGCAAGCCGGTCAGCACGGCCGACACCGCGAGCGCGGGCCAAGCCCACCACTCCGGCGGTACGTCCCGATTGAACAGGGGCGTGTCGGGCAGGTCGGTCGGGATCGCGATGACCAGCATGGCCGTCACGCTGACGAGCACGGTGACGGTCCACCGGCGCGGGGACCACCCGCGCAACGACCTGACGTGGGCGCCCACGTCAGGCACCCTGCTCGATGGGTAGCCTGGCCAGGCGCCACTCCAGCATCCCGTCCTCCAGGCGCCGGGCCGGCCGACCCTGGGTGTGTAACAGGGTCACGGCATCGTGGGCCAGGACGCAGTACGCCCCTCGACAGTAGGCGACCAGGTCACCGGCGGGCAGCTCGGAGAGGTGCTCGGCCAGGTCGCCCAAGGGCATCGACAGCGCTCCGGGAATGTGCCCCGCGCGGAACTCCTCCGGTGGGCGCACATCCAGCAGCGTCACCTCGCCGGTCCGCAGTCGCGCGAGCAGCTCCTCGCGGCTGACCTCCTGCACGTCCTCACCGCCAGAGCCCAGGTAGGCGTCCAAAGCCGCCTCCACGTCCGGCGAATGCGTGCGGGCGGTCACCCCCAGCCGGGCGAACAGAACCGCCACGTCCTCCCCGGCCAACCGGTAGATCACCCGCGTGCCCTCCCGATGGGTGCGCACCAGCCGGGAAGCGCGCAGGATCTGCAGGTGCGCTGACACGGTGCTCATCCCCTGCCCCGTGGCCCGGGAGATCTCCTCCACCGAGTGCGGGCTCTGCGCCAGCAACTCGATGATCTCCAACCGCTTGGCGCTCGCGAAGGCCTTGCCCACCACGGCGAGCTCGTCGAACAGACCGGTTCGCGGCTGGCTCATTCTGCTCCTCCAACGATCAATGGAATAAGCAAGAAGGGTAGGTCACCTCGCCCGTTGGCACCAGAGTGGGTTCTGGATGGGGAGATTGCCCCGTCCGCAGTGGGACGGAAATACAGCCGCGGGTACGTGTCGACGCTACGCCGCGGAGGTCAGGGCCGAGCCTCGGTGACATCGGCGACCGTTGCGGTAAGAGTCCGCACGAGGTCGCCGGCGGCAAGCGTGGCCGAAACGCCGTGCGCGCCGGCGCCGATGGAGACCGTGTCGGTGACGTTGGTGTCGACGATGACAGGCCAGGCATGCAGCGAGCCGAACGGGGTGATCGTGCCGCGTGCGTAGCCGGTCACCGCGCGTGCGGTGTTCGCGTCCGGCATCGACAGTCGGGAGACGCCGAGGAGGGCGCGCAGTTTCGGCCACGAGATCTGCCGGTCGCCGGGCACCAAGACGAAGAGGTAGTCGTCCTCACCGCGGCGCACGACAAGGGTCTTGATGACCTGTGCGGCGTCCAGGCCTCGTGCAGCCGCGGCTTCGGCCAGGGAGTTGACCGGGCCGTGCCGCACGATGGTGTGCTCGACGCCCGCGTCCTTGAGGGCCTGTATCGCTCGCTTCTCACCGGACGGTGTCACGTCTTCGTCCTTCCATGGTCGGTCCCGTGTCAACCGCGGCCACAACAGAGGCTAATCACCATGCGCTTGCGGGGTGTCGCGCGGCGCTGTGTCGAACCTCACCGACACGGCCGGACGTGGTCGCCGGCCCCGTCGGTAACCTCACCGAGGAGCCCGCGCCCATGTGGTGAACGAGAAGTACCGGTGGAAAGGACCGAGGTTGGACAACACACAGGTCGCCGTTGTCGGTGGAGGGGTGTCCGGGCTCAACGTGGCACGCCTGCTCACTGCGGGGGGCGTGTCGTTCGAGCTCTTCGAGGCCAGAGACCGTCTCGGTGGCCGCGTCCTGACCGTGGACGGCTCCGGAGCAGTCAGCGAAGACGGGTATGACCTCGGACCATCGTGGTTCTGGCCGCGACTGCAGCCGGGCATCGGCGGCCTCGTCGAGGAGCTCGGGATCGCGAGCTTCCCCCAGAGCAGTGACGGCGACGTCATCTTCGAGCGCATGTCGCGTGAGCCCGCTCAACGTTATGCAGGGATTCGCCAGGAGCCAGAGACGATGCGGTTCGTCGGAGGGTCCGCCGCGCTCGTCGCGGGCCTCGCAGGCAAGGTTCCCCACGACAGGGTGCGTCTGAGCTCGACCGTCATGGGACTTCAGCTCGGGGGCGGCGGGGTACGGCTGACCTACCGCGACGGGTCGGGGTCCGAGCGGTCGGTCAACGCCGAGTACGTCGTCGCAGCGCTGCCGCCCAGGCTTCTCGAGGCCACGATCGGTTTGGCCCCCGCGGTGCCGCCGCAGAATGCCCTCCTCTGGCGCGGCACACCGACGTGGATGGCGGCGCAGGCGAAGTTCTTCGCGTTGTACGACTCGCCGTTCTGGCTGGGGGCGGCCCTGTCGGGGACGGCACAGAGCATGGTCGGGCCGATGCTCGAGATGCACGACGCCACCACACAGTCCGGCGGTGCCGCCCTCTTCGGCTTCGTCGGCGTGGGCCCGGTGGAACGGCAATCGATGGGAGAGCAGGCCCTCACCGACGCCTGCCTTGCCCAGTTCGCCCGGATCTTCGGACCGGAGGCGCAGACGCCGACCGCCACGATCCTCAAGGACTGGGCCACCGACCCCCTGACGGCAACGACCGACGACACGACGTCGAGCGGACATCCATCGTCGGCACCATCGTGGGTGAACGGCCCGTGGGCCGACAGACTCGTCTTGGCCGGCAGCGAAGCGAGCCCGCACGAGGCGGGCTACCTCGCCGGCGCCATCGAAGCATCCGCCCTCGCCGCGACGGACATCCGCCGGCGCCTCGATCGGTGAAGGACACCCGCATGGCCACCCGTTCGCGCCACATCGACCACCTCGTCCTCGCCGTGCACGACTTGCCGAGCGCGGCGTCCTTCTACGCCCAGCTGGGCTTCCAGGTCGGGGCACGCAACCGTCATCCCTGGGGGACCGAGAACCACGTGATCCAGTTCGCCTCGTCGTTCCTCGAACTGATCACGGTCGCTGACGTCGAGCGGATCCCACCGCAAGGGCCGCGCTCGTTCAGCTTCGGCGCGTTCGTGCGCGACTACCTGTCCAGACGTGAGGGCTTGGCGATGTTCGTCCTGGACAGTTCCGACGCGCAGGAGGATGCGGCCGATTTCGCGCGTCAGGGGATCGGTGACTTTGAGCCGTTCTCCTTCGAGCGTTCGGGACGTGCAGCGGACGGGAGTGAGACCCACGTCGCGTTCACGCTGGCCTTCGCCGCCGATGAGCGGCTGCCCGACGCCTCCTTCTTCGTCTGCCAGCAGCACTACCCCGAGGCGTTCTGGAGCCCACCACTCCAGCGTCACGAGAACGGCGCCACGGATGTGGCCGGCGTGGTCCTCGACCTCGAGCATCCGGACGAGCACGCCGGCTTCCTGCAGGTGTTCACCGGAGCGCGGCCGTCCGACAACGGACTTCGGTACCGTCTCGCACGCGATGGCTGGCTCCAACTCGAGTCCAGCTCAGGCGAGAGGGGATTCACCGGGTTCAGCGTCGCCGTGACCGACCTTGGCGCGGTGGCGCGACGGCTCGCCGAGGAGCACATTCCCTTTCAGGAGCTCCCCGACCGCCTCGAGATCGCCCCAGGCCAGGGCTTCGGTGCGAGGATCGCGTTCGAGCCCGCGAGTTCGTAGCGGACTGCGCGTCACTCCCCCTCCGGTCTAGGAGGCATCCGCGTGCGGGGAGATCCGTGACGGCGTCGCGGAGGTCAGGCGCGCACGGCAGCCCCGACGGGCTGGCGCCGGGTGTCGTCCCCGTCGTCCCGGAGCTGGGCGACGCCGGCGGCACCCGCGGCCGGCGAGGTCGCCTCCCCTTCAGAGGGCGTGGCCTTCATGGAAACGGTCGTGCGCAGCGGGATCTCACGCAGCGCGATCACGCAGCCCAGGGCGAAGAGCCCCACGACCGCGGCGGCGGCGAAGATGAGGCCGAAGGTGTCGCCGTAGGCGTGGTGGATGACGTGCTGGATCGGGGCGGGCAGGTCGGCGATGTCCAGGTCTGCGCCCCCGCCTTGAGCAGCGTGGGCCGCCTGTGGGCCCAGGGCGCTGATGCCGGCGACGATCTTGGTCTGGACCTGGTCGGCGAGGACCGCCCCGAGTGCGGCGACCCCGAGCGCGCCGCCGAGGGAGCGGAAGAAGGAGATCGTCGCAGAGGCGGCGCCGATGTCCTTGACGTCGACCTGGTTCTGCACGGCCAGCACGATGTTCTGCAGCAGTGCTCCAATGCCCAAACCCATCACGGCCATCCAGACGGCGACCTGCCAGTAGGGCGTGGTGTGGTTGAGGAACCCGAGTCCGGCCATGCCGACGACCATGGCGACGGCGCCGGCCAGCATGAGCTGCTTGTAGCGGCCGGTGCGTGTGACGAGGAGCCCACCGAAGACGGAGGAGACCAGCTGGGCACAGATCAGCGGGATGGTCATCATGCCGGCCTTGGTGGGGGAGTTGCCGTCGGCGAGCTGGAAGTACTGGGTCATGAAGGTGGACGCGGAGAACATGGCCACACCGACCGCGACGCCCGCGATGATCATCAGCGTGGCGGTGCGGTTGCGCAGGACCCGGATGGGGACCACCGGCTCAGCCACGCGCAGCTCCACGAGCACCGCCAGAGCGGCAGCAATCAGGAAGGCGGCGAGGAAGGCGACGGACTGCCAGGAAACCCAGGGGTAGTCGGCTCCGGCGAACGTGACCCACAGCATCGGCAGGGCCGCGGCGATCGCCAGCAGAACCGCGCCGAGGTAGTCGATCCGGACCGTTCGGCGCAGCGTGGGCAGGTGCAGCGTGGCTTGCAGCAGGCTCAGCGCGACCACAGCCAGGGGGACGCACACGTAGAAGCACCAGCGCCAGCCGTATGCGTCGGTGATCACGCCGCCGAGCAGGGGCCCGGAGACCGTGGCGACGGCCATGACGGCGCCCATGTAGCCGCTGTACCGGCCGCGCTGGCGGGGCGCGATCATCGTGCCGATGATGGCCTGGACCAAGGCGGTCAATCCGCCCATGGCGATGCCTTGAACGGCGCGAGCCGCCATCAGGCTCGAGACGCTGTGGGCCAGACCACCGCCGACGGATCCGGCGACGAAGAGGACGATCGACAGCTGGACGAGCAGCTTCTTGCTGAAGAGGTCGGCCAGCTTTCCCCAGATCGGAGTGGTCACGGTCATCGCCAGCAGCGAGATGGTGATCACCCACGTGTACTGGCGTTGCGTGCCGTGCAGGTCGGACATGATCGTGGGCAGGGCGGTGGCCACGATCGTGGAGGACAGCATCGCGGTGAACAGGGCGGCGAGCAGTCCGGTCAGCACACGCAGGATCTGGGCGTGGCTGTATTCACCATCAGCGGTTGCGCCGGTGACGGCGCGCGCCCGTTGCGGGTCGGTGGCCCCCTCGGCCGAGGTTGCGGAAAGGCTCATGCGGGCGGCTCCAAGGTGGGAATGGCGGAAGCGGGTGTCAGGGATGGGCGCGCTGAGGCGTCGGACTCGGCAGGGCCATGAGTGTGGGGAGGGCAGGGGCGGCTGCTGGCCGTCACGTCGTGGATCTGGGGAATCCGGTGCAGTAGCCCCTCCAGCCGCTGCAGCACGCTCACGGCTTGCTCCAGCTCGTCGGCGCTGAGCTCGGCGAAGGCCTGTCCCACGAGGTCCTGGAGAGCGGTGGTGTGCCGGTCGAGCTCCCTCCGCCCGGTCGCGGTCGCCCGCAGTCGGCAGGCGCGCGCGTCGGCCGGGTCGGTGGCGCGGGTGAGGTAACCGGACTTCGTCAGGTCAGCGACCGCCCGGGAGACCACGGAGGTGTCCACGAGCAGTTCGCGGGCCAGGTCGCTCAGGCGCCGATCCCCGTGGGCGACGCGCCGCAGGATGCCTGCCTGGGTGCCGGCCAAGGACCGCAGACCGTCGTGCGTGGCGGCCAGTCGGGCGGTGCGCACGAAGCTGGTCAGGGCGTCGGCGAGCCGCGTCGCCGAGGTGGGGTCCATGTCCACTCCCAAGACGAAAGGTTTGGTTGCTGCATGCAACTATACAACTAGTTGCCTGCGACAACCAAACGATTCGCCGCGCCCCACAAGCGGTCGATTCCTATGCCTCTCCGTCCAGGTCGTTGAACCGGCTCAACAGGGCCGCCAGCTCGCGCAGCTCGGTGACCGTCCAGGGTGCCAACGCCGCCGCCATCGCGTTCCGACGCCCTTGCTGCGAGCGCTCCAACGCCGACCGACCCTCCCCGGTCAGGGTGATCAGCCGGGCGCGCGCATCGTGCGGGTCCGGCACCCGCGCCAACAGCCCGAGCTGCTCCAGATCGGCCACCGCCCGGCTCGTCGTCGACTTGTGCAGCGCCAGCGCCGCCCCCAAGTCGACCGCGCGCACCCCCGCTCCCGAGGGGTCAAGCGAGTAGAGGACCCGCAGCAGCGCATACCCCGACGCGTCCAGGTCCGGGTGCACCTCCCCGGCGATCCGTGCCGACTGGCTCCGGGCGCGGCGGAACAGCCGACTCAGTTGCACTTCCAGCTCTTCGATCGCGCCGGCACGTCCGCGACCCGTCGACGCCCGCGACACGTCTCCTCCGGAATCCCGATCCCGTCTCGTCACCGGACCAGCCTGACACCACGGCGACGCGGTGCTGGCTCCGCCGTGCGCACCTGAGCCTGCTCCGTGCGCACGGGTGGTCGTCCTCGTACTGTTGCGCTCGGCATACCCACCAGCTCCGAGCGAGGGAGACGATGAAGACCATGACCTGCCGCCAGCTCGGCGGACCGTGCGATCTGGCCCACCACGGCGAGACAGCCGACGACGTCATCAATGCGCAGGACAAGCACCTGAAGGAGGCGGAGAAGGCCGGTGACGCGAGTCACCAGGCGGCCCGCGATGCGATGAAGGGGCGGTGGCGCCATCCGAAGAAGTCACTGGGCTGGTACCGAGACATGAAGAACGCCTTCGCCGCGCTGCCGGAGGACTGAGGGCAGGATCGTTCAGAATCCCAGCGGCAGGCCGGCATAGTTCTCGGCGAGCCCGGTGGCACCGGCGGTGCTGGTGGCGACCCAGCGCAACTGGGACAGCTGGAGCTGGGTGTCGAAGGGGTCGCCGCTCTGGTGCAGCATCGTGGTCATCCACCACGAGAAGTGGGTGCACCGCCAGACCCGTCGCAAGGCGGTGTCCGAGTAGGCATCCGCGAGTGCCGTGTCGTGCTTGGCCAGCAGGGCGACCAGGGCCGGCGCGAGCAGCGCGACGTCGGCCACCGCGAGGTTCAGCCCCTTGGCGCCGGTCGGCGGGACGATGTGTGCGGCGTCTCCGGCGAGGAAGAGGTTGCCGTAGCGCATCGGTGACTGCACGTAGCTGTGCATCGGCAGCACGCTCTTCTCGGCGATCGGCCCCGGGTAGAGTTCCCAGCCGTCCTGGCCGTGGCCGAGACGCGCGGCGAGGGCTGCCCAGATCCTGTCGTCGGACCAGCTGCTGGCGTCGGTGCCGTTGGGGACCTGCAGGTAGAGGCGGCTCACCGTGGGGGAGCGCATCGAGTGCAGCGCGAACCCGTCGGGGTGCCAGGCATAGATGAGCTCGTCGGTCGACGGCGGCACGTCGGCAAGGACGCCGAGCCAGGAGTAGGGATAGACCCGCGTCCACACTTCGCGCGCCCGTTCGGGGACGGCGGCCCGGCAGGGGCCGAAGGAGCCGTCGCAGCCGACGACCACGCCCGCCTCGATCCGCACCTGCCGACCATCCATGTCGGTGAAGGTCACCGCTGGCTGGTCAGACTCGATGTCGTGGATCGCGGTGTCGCTGACCTCGTAGATGACCCGTCGCCCGGCCGCCCTGCTCGCCTCGATCAGGTCGCGCTGCACCTGCGTCTGCCCGTACACCCACACATGGCGGTCGACCAGGCTGGCGAAGTTGATGTGGTGGCGCTCGTGCGGCCACTGCAGGTAGATGCCGCGGTGTGGGTGCCCCTCGGCGTCCAGCCGCGAGCCGAGACCGACGGATCGGAGCAGGTCGACGGTGGAGTTCTCCAGGATGCCCGCCCGGATCCGGGCAGCGACGTAGGCCTCCGAACGGGTCTCGACGACGATGCAGTCGATGCCTTCGCCGTCCAGCAGGTGGGCGAGCAGCATGCCGGCCGGCCCGGCGCCGACGACGGCGACCTGGGTGCGCAGTGTGGCGGCCATGACCTCCATGTAAGTGCCTCGCCGACGGAGGCGCCAACCTCAGGTCCGCTCGGGCCCGGACCCCTCGGCGCCGGCGTCGATCTCGTCGAGGATCGGCTGGGCGATGCGGAAGGCGTTGTTGGCGTCCGGGACGCCGCAGTAGATGGCGGCGTTGAGGAAGACCTCCTTGATCTCCTCGTTGGTCAGCCCGTTGCGCCGGGCGGCCCGTACGTGCATCGCCAGCTCCTCGTGGTGGCCACGGGCCAGCAGTGCGGTGAGGGTGATCATCGAGCGGCTGCGACGGTCCAGGCCGGGCCGGGTCCAGATGCTGCCCCAGGCGTACCGCGTGATGAAGTCCTGGAAGTCACGGGTGAAGTCGGTGGTGCGGGCCAGCGCGCGGTCGACGTGGGTGTCGCCGAGGACCTGGCGCCGGACGGCCGTGCCGGCGTCGCCGACCGGGTCCCCTTCGCAGAGGTATGCCGGATCGCCGCACCTCAGGTGCTCGCGCAGGAGCTGGGCGACCTCAGCGGGTGCCTCGGCCGGTGCGAGGTGGGCGACGTTGTCCAGCACGACCAGCCGGCCGTTCTGCACGGTGTCCGCGACCAGACGCATCCCGGCGATCGGCGCGGCCTGGTCGTCGTGCCCGGCGACCGCGAGCACCGGTGCGCTGATCTGCCCGAGTCGGTCGCGCACGTCGAAGGTGGCCAGTGCCTCGCAGACCGCGGCGTAACCGGACCGGTGGGCCTCCTGCAGGGCGCGCAGCAGCTCGGCGCCGACGGACGGCTCGCGGTCGAGGAAGCCGGGGGAGAACCAGCGGCGGGCCGAGCTGTCCACCATGATCGGGGTGCCCGAGGCCCGCACCGTCGCCGCGCGCTCGCGCCAGCCGGACTCCTCGCCGATCTTCGCGCCGGTGCACAGCAGTGCTGCCGCGCGCACCCGCTCGGGCGTGTCGAGCAGCAGCTGCAGTCCGACGGCGCCACCGACGGAGTCACCGGCATAGGCGAAGCTGGTGCCGGGGTCGCCCCGCTCCAGCTGGACGCGGTCCACCAGCTGCAGGACACCGGCCGCCAGTTCGGCGAGGTCGAAGGGCTCCTGCGGCTCGACGAGGGTGTTGCGGCCGTGGCCGGGCAGGTCCCAGGCGACGACGTGGAAGGTGTGGGCGAGCCGGGCCGCGGTGGCCGACCAGAGCGCGGTGGCCGAGGTGCCCAGCGAAGGGCCGCAGACGAGCAGGGGCAGATCGGGGCCTCCGCCCAGCTGCACGGCCGTCACGCGGGGCACGCTCATCCGGACTCCTCCTGGTCCTCGGGGGTTCGAGAAGGCCGTGGGCGGCTCAGGAACTGCCGGGCCCGGTCCCGGGCCTGCTCGACCACCGTGGCGCTGTTGCCGAGGTAGGTGGCCGGGTCCTCGTCGGCGGCCTGGTCGAGCAGGCCCGCCATCGTGCGCCGTTCGGCGAGCACGCCGGGCAGCGCTGCCTCGAGGTTCGTGCGCATGCGGTCGTGGTGGACGCGCAGGCCCCGGAGCAGCTCGGTGGCCTGCCGCGCGGCCACGACGGTGCGCCGTCCCAGGTCGCGCAGGGCGGCCCACTCCAGGTGCCAGGCGCCGCCGGCGCGCTCCTCGACCATCTCCGCCGCGGCCAGGTGCAGCTGAGCCGCCAGCGAGGGCGCGGCCAGGGCAGCCCGCCGGATCAGCACGGACAGCACCGGGTTTGCCTTGTGCGGCATGGTGGAGGAGCCGCCGCCGTGTCCCTCGGCGAGCTCGCCGATCTCCGGTCGGCTGAGGGTGAGGACGTCGTTGGCGACGTGGCCCCAGGCGTCGGTGCAGGTGAGCAGGGCGTCTGCGTAGCGGGTGAGGCGCACACGGGTGGTGTGCCAGGCGGTGGCCGGTGCCAGGCCGAGCTGTCCGGCGGTGTCCCGGATCAGGCTCGCCACGACGTGGGCCGGGTCGGGCAGGTCGCGCAGGGCGGCGAGCTCTGCGGCGGCGGCCATCGTGCCGGCCGCCCCACCGAGCTGCACGGCCGGCCCCGGCCGGGCGGCGGCCAGCAGGTCGGCCGCCCCCAGAACACCGTCCAGCCAGCCGGCGATCTTGGTGCCGAACAGGATCGGCACCGCGGGCTGGGTCAGCGTCCGCCCGGTCATCGGCCGGTTCCCGTGCGCCTCCAGCAGCGTGAGCAGGGCCTCGACGTGGCTGCGCAGCTCGCCGGAGACGGTGTCCAGGACCGGGACCAGGCAGCAGGCCAGAGCGGTGTCGACCGTGTCCTGGCTGGTCAGGCCCCGGTGCAGCCACGTCGCTGCCGCCCGGTTCCGGGGCGCGACCCGCTCCCGCAGCAGGGCCACCAAGGGGATGGCGGGGTTGCCGCCGGACTCCGCCTCCCCGGCCAGCTGCGCCAGGTCCCCGTCGCCCACCAGGCTGGTGAGGTCGTCCGCGGCCACCTCCGGTGCGACGCCCTCGGCGACCAGGGCTGCCAACCAAGCCGCCTCGACCCGGGTCATGGCCTCGAGGAGCGACGCCGACGTCAGCAGCGTGCCGGCACGGGAGTCTCCCGGCCAGAACAGGTCGCTCACGGGGCCACGCTCCCGCAGGCGCGCGCCGCCCTCACGACGCAACGTGGCGGGGGTGGCGCAGGAAGACGGTCTCCTGCTCCCCCTGCAGGTGCACATCGAACCGGAGGGCGTCCTCGTCCTCCCGGTGGGCCACCAGGGTGCGGCGTCGCTCCTGCGGCACCGAGGTCAACAGGGCGTCGGTGTTCAGCGCGGGGTGGTCCGGCAGGTAGATGCGGGTGAACAGCCGGTCGAGCAGGCCGCGGGCGAACACGGTGAGCGCGATGAAGGGCGCGCCGCCCTGCCGCGTCGGCCCGGGCTCGACCGTGCTGAACCAGTAGTGGCCGGCGTTGTCCGTGGCCGCGCGGCCCCACCCGGTGAAGGTGTGCCCATCCCGGTGCAGCGACCCCGGCCGGCGCACCACCTTCCCGGTCGCATCCGGCTGCCACACCTCCAGCAGGGCGTCGGGCACCGGCAGTCCCGCGCCGTCATACACCGTGCCGTGCAGCCAGACCGCGCCCGGGTGCGTGGGCGGGACGAGCTCGTTCCCCCCGGCGTACGGCAGCGCGTAGCCGAAGAAGGGGCCGACCGTCTGCCCGGGGGTGGGTGCCGAGGTCGTCATACATCCTCCAAGGGGGTCTGGTGGCGACCGGTGAGCACGATGTCCCAGCGGTAGCCGGTGTGCAGCTCGGGCTGGGTCACGTCGTGGTCGTAGGCCGCGACGAGGCGCTCGCGGGCCGCCGCATCCGGGATGGACTGGAAGATGGGGTCCAGGGCGAACAGCGGGTCGCCGGGGAAGTACATCTGGGTGATCAGCCGCTGGGTGAAGTCGGTGCCGAACAGCGAGAAGTGGATGTGCGCCGGCCGCCATGCGTTGTGGTGGTTCTTCCACGGGTAGGGCCCGGGCTTGATGGTCCGGAAGGCGTAGGACCCGTCCGGCCCGGTCAGGCACCGGCCCACCCCGGTGAAGTTCGGGTCGATCGGCGCCGGGTGCTGGTCGCGCTTGTGGAGGTAGCGCCCGGCCGCGTTGGCCTGCCACACCTCCACGAGCTGGCCGACCACCGGCCGGCCGTCCCCGTCCAGGACGCGTCCGCTGACCACGATCCGTTCCCCGATCGGCTCCCCCCGCTCGGTGATCGTCAGGTCGGCCTCCAGGGGGTCGACGTCCTGCGGCCCGAAGACCGGTGCCCACAGCTCGATCTCCTCGGGATCGGCGTGGCAGAGGTCCTTGGTGGGGTGGCGCAGGATGCTGCTGCGGTAGGGCGGGAAGTCCAGCAGCGGCCCCAACAGCTCCGCGCCGGCCGCCTCGTGGCGGCCCGCGAGGTCGGCGATCTCCGCACTGATCTGGTCCTGGGTGGCAGCCGCCCGGTCCGAGGACGCCTCGGGCGCGATCCGCCCCTCGTCAGCCGTGTTCACGCCCCTGACGGTAGGGATCGTCGGCGCCGACCGCCAGCAGACCCGTCCGCGTCCGGTGGCGTGCGGCCCGGCCGAGGAGTAGGACAAGGCTCAACGACCCGAGGTCTCCGAGGCGGTTCCATGAGCACGACACCTCCCCTGAAGGACAGGACCCCGACCGGAGCGGCGATCGTCGCCCGGCTGGAGCGTCTCGAAGTCTGGTCGCTGTCCTACTCGTTCATCGCGATCATCGGACTCGGGTTCCTCTTCACGTTCTACGACATCTTCGACATCAACGTCTCCTTCATCCAGACCTGCGTGGAGATCAAGCCCGGGTGCACCCCCGAGACCGCCCTGGGTTCCCTTCCCCTCCCGGTCGTGCTCAACCTCGCCGGCTACGTCGTCGGCACCCTGGTCCTCAGCCCGCTCGCGGACCGGTTCGGCCGGCGGAACATGCTGCTGATCACGATGCTGATCACCGGGCTCGGCTCGCTCTACAACGCGTTCGCCCCCGACTACCCCAACTTCGTGGCGGCGCGGATCGTCACCGGTGTCGGCATCGGCGCCGACCTGGCGATCGTGAACACCTACATCAACGAGGTCGCGCCGCGAAGGGCCCGCGCCAAGTTCACCACCCTGATCTTCATCATGTCCGCGCTGGGTGCGCTGGTGGGCATCTGGCTCGGCCTCCTGCTGACCACCGAGCCGACCCCGTGGCCGTTGGGCCTGCCGTTCGCCCTGGGGAGCCCGACCTTCACCACCGGGTGGCGGTGGATGTACGGAATCGGCGCCATTCTTGCCCTGGTGGCCGTGCTGCTGCGGGTGGAATTGCCCGAGTCCCCCCGGTGGCTCATCGGGCAGCACCGCCTCGCCGATGCGGACGCGATCGTCGCCGACATGGAGCGGCGCGCCCAGCGGCACGGACCCCTCGCCGAACCCTCGGCGCGCGTGCCCGAGGAGGTGGTGGAGCCGCCCTCGCAGGTGCCCTACAGCGACCTGCTCCGGAACCCCCTCTACCGGCGCCGGATCCTGCTGCTGTTCGCGTTGTGGTTCATCGGCTACATCACCGTCTACTCCTACGCCTCCGGCTTCACGAGCGTGCTGTCCGCCCTGAAGTACCCGCCGCCCGAGGCGGGCGTGATCGCCGCCGTCGGCACGTTCGGCTTCGTCGCCGCGGCGATCGTGATGACCTTCGTGGTCGAGCGACTGGAACGCCGGCACTGGCTGCCGATCGCCGCGGTCGTGACCCTCGTCGGGGCGGCCCTCATCGCCGTGGCCGGTACCAGCATCGGGGTCGCCTTCATCGGCTCGATCCTCGTCTTCGCCGGGTTCAACTTGTGGGTTTCGCCCACCTACGCCCTGTCGGCGGAGTCGTTCCCGACCAGGGCGCGCACCACCGGGTTCGCGATCGTGGACGGGGTCGGCCACATCGGCGGCGGCATCGGCGTGCTCGTGATCGCGCCGTTCCTGCCGCACATGTCCACGCTCGGCGCGCTGATGCTCATCTCGGCCTTCCTGGTCGTCGCCGCCGTGATCGCGCAGTTCGCCCCGCACACCCGCAACCGGCACCTCGACCAGATCTCGCCGTAGAGCCGCGCGTTGCGACCACTGACTGCCGCGCGTCACCTCCGTGTTACGGGCCCTCAGGTGCCAATCGCGTAACGGTCGAGGTGCGGTTGCATAACAAAGGGTCATGTCGGGCTTGCCAACGGTTTACCCCCTCCTGACCGAGCCGATAGGTCTGGAAACCCCCGTCCGCTCCCCATCCGGGGACGGACGACCCCTGGTGACCGAACCGGCCGGCATCACCCTGCTCGGCCTGTAGGAGGTGGCACATCGTGCGTAGGCACATGAAGACCATGGCGATCGCGGGAAGCGTCGCATTGCTCGCGGCAGCGTGTGGCGGTGGAGGCGGTGGTGGTGAAGCCGGCAGCACCGGTGGCTCCGGCTCCGGCAGCAGCGCGTCGGCCAGTGGCGGCGGCGCGGCCGGCGGCTCCTTCTCCGTCGCCCGCGGTGAGCCGACCTACCTGTTCCCGCCCGGCAACTGCTACGAGTCGGAGTGCTCGGCGATTCTGGACACGCTCTGGGCGGGCCTGGTGGAGATCAAGGACAACAAGCTGCAGTACCGCGTGGCGAAGTCCATCACCTCCGACGACCAGATCCACTGGGACATCAAGCTCAACAAGGGCTACACGTTCGCCAACGGCGAGCCGGTGAACGCCGCGGCGTTCATGCGCGCGTGGAACTACACGTCCTACGGGCCCAACGCCCAGCAGACCTCCGGCTTCTTCACCCAGGTCAAGGGCTACGACGCCCTGCAGGGCGACAAGCCGAAGGCCAAGAAGCTCAGCGGCCTGAAGAAGGTCAACGACTACGAGTTCAAGGTCACCCTGGACGCACCGTTCAGCCAGTTCCCGTACATGCTGACCTACAAGCCGGCGTTCGCGGCCGTCAGCCAGAAGTGCCTCGACAACGTCAAGGCCTGCAACGAGGGCAAGATGCCCATCGGCGACGGCCCGTACCAGATGGATGGGCAGTGGGCCCACAACGACCACATCAAGGTCAAGAAGAACCCGGGCTACCCGGGTGAGGATGCCGGCAAGGCCGACGAGATCACGTTCAAGCTCTACCAGAAGATGGACACCGCCTACCGCGACTGGCAGGCCGGTAACCTGGACATCGTCGCGCCGATCCCGTCCCAGGTGGACCAGGCCAAGCAGGCCGCCGGCGACCGCCAGCTCACCGCGACCAGCTCGTCGTTCACCTACGTCGGCCTGCCGATGTACGTCGACTACCTCAAGAACCCGAAGATCCGGCATGCGCTGTCGCTGGCGATCGACCGCAAGGCGCTCATCAAGAACCTGCTCGCGGGCCTCGGGAAGCCGGCACAGTCCGTGGTCTCCCCGGTCGTGCCCGGCGGTGGCGGCGACCACTGCAAGTACTGCGAATACGACCCGAAGCGCGCCAAGCAACTCGCCAAGGAGGCCGGCGGCCTGCCGAACACGATCACCATCTGGGTGAACACCGGCGCCGGCAACGACGAGTGGGTCCAGGCGGTCGGCGACATGTGGAAGCAGACCTTCGGCGTGAACTACAAGATCAAGGCCATGGAGTGGCCCGAGTACCTCAAGACGATGGGTGCCCACAAGGCAACCGGTCCGTTCCGCCTCGGCTGGCTGATGGACTACCCGTCGATGATCAACTACATGAAGCCGATCTACTTCAAGAACGCGCCGTCCAACTACATGGGTTACGACAACCCGAAGTTCGAGGCGCTGATCAAGAAGGGCAGCGCGGCTTCGAGCAACGACGAGGCCATCAAGTACTACTCGAAGGCCGAGGACATGCTCATCGAGGACATGCCGGTCATCCCGATCCTGTACGGCCAGGAGTTCGTCATCTGGTCCCAGCACGTGGGCAACGTCAACTACAACGCCGTCAACGGCATCGACTACACCCAGGTCACGGTCAACCAGTAACCCGACGGACGGCATAGCCAACGAAGGCGGCTCTGGGCTGCGGCGCTACGGCGCCGCGGCCCACGCCGCCGCGTGCCACAGGAGGTGAGTGCCGGCATGGGCCGATACGTCCTACGCAGGTTGCTCCAGTTCATCCCCGTGTTGGTGGGGACCATGTTCCTCATCCACTACATGACCGCGTTGGGCATCCAGGTCACCGGCAACCCGATCACGGCCCTCTTCGGCCCCAAGCAGCCCCCGCCCGAGGTGATCCACGCGCTGTCGAAGAAGTACCACCTGGCTGACCCGTGCTTCAAGCAGACGGGCAACCCGTGCTTCAACGTCTTCGTCGCCCGACTCGGTGACTACATCCACGGAGACTTCGGCTCGAACTTCCGGGACCAGTCGGTCATCGACCTGCTCAGCCGCCGGTGGCCGATCACCGCGCGGCTGACGGTCATCGCGATCGTGTTCGAGTCGGTCTTCGGCATCTTGTTCGGCGTCCTCGCGGGCATCCGCAAGGACAAGTTCGCCGACAACACGATGCGCATCATCACCCCGCTGCTCATCGCCATCCCGGTGTTCGTGCTCGGGGTGCTGGTGCAGCTGTTCATCGGCGTCTACGTCGGGGTGTGGATCGGTGGCAAGCCGTGGATCCCCGACTGGGTGCACAGCATCTTCACCGTCACCTACCGCGGTGATGCACCGTGGCTCAGCCTGATCGTGCCGGGGATGGTGCTCGGCGCACTGTCGTTGGCATCGATCGCCAGGCTCACCCGCACGGGATTGGTGGAGAACCTCAGCTCGGACTACGTGCGCACCGCGCAGTCGAAGGGGCTGCAGCGACGCCGCGTGATCGGCGTGCACGCGCTACGCAACTCGCTGATCCCGGTGGCAACCTACATCGGCGCCGACTTCGGCTTCCTCATCAGCGGCGCGATCGTCACCGAGGGGATCTTCAACATCCCCGGCGTCGGCGGACTGGCCTACCAGTCCGCGCTCGGTGGCGAGGTGCCCGTGATCGTCGCGATCGTGACGATCCTCGTGCTGATCTTCCTGACCTTCAACCTGCTCGTCGACATCGTCTACGCCGTGCTCGACCCGAGGATCCGCTATGACTGAGATGCAAGCGACCGAGATCGCCGATCCCGAGGCCACGAAACGGGAACCCGACCCGGGGCGCAGCCTGTGGAGCGACGCCTGGCACGACCTGATTCGCAACCCGCTGTTCATCATCCCGATGCTCGTGGTGCTGGCGGTCGTCTCGATGGCGATCGCGCCCCAACTGTGGACCAGCGTCAACCCGCACGACTGCAACATCATCAACAGCAAGCAGGGTCCGAGCGACGGGCACCCGTTCGGCTTCAACGTCTACGGCTGCGACATGTACTCGCAGGTCATCTACGGCGCGCGCCCCGACGTGATCATCGCGGTGGTCTGCACCCTCGGGACCACGGTGCTCGGCGTCCTCTTCGGCACGGTCGGCGCCTACTTCGGCGGCTGGGTCGACGTGGTCATCTCCCGGCTGACCGACATCTTCTTCGGCCTGCCGTTCATCCTCGCCGGCCTGATCTTCCTGGCGATCGTGGGTTCGCACTCGGTGTGGGCCATCTCGATCCTGCTGATCGCCTTCGGCTGGCCGCAGATGACCCGCATCGTGCGCGGCAGCGTGCTGGAGGCCAAGAGCCGGGACTACATCGAGGCGACCCGCATCTTGGGCGCGAAGCACCCGCGGATCATCTTCCGGCACATCCTGCCGAACGCGATCCAGCCGGCGATCGTCATCGCCACGATCGCGCTCGGCGGCTACGTGTCGGCCGAAGCGACCCTGACCTACCTCGGCGTCGGCCTGCAGCAGCCGACGATCTCGTGGGGAGTGCTCATCTCCGGCGGACAGGAGTGGGCGGTCAGCGGCCACCCGCACCTGCTGATCTACCCCTGCCTGTTCCTGGTGGCCACGGTGCTGAGCTTCATCCTGCTCGGCGATGCGTTCCGCGACGCCCTCGACCCGAAGCTGCGCTGAGGAGGAGGACCTGATGACAACGACCCACGACGCCGGCCGGTCCGGCGACGGCGCCACCGCCGCGGTCATCACCCCCGAGGGCAGGACGCTCCCGGGCTATGACCCGAGGGCTCCGCTGCTGCAGGTCGAGGACCTGCACGTGGAGTTCCACACCCGCGACGGCCTGGTCAGCGCGGTCAACGGCGTGAGCTACACCGTGAACGAAGGCGAAACCCTCGGCGTGATCGGCGAATCCGGCTCGGGCAAGAGCGTCACCGCGCAGGCCATCATGGGCATCGTGCCGGCGCCGGGACGCGTGGCGTCGGGCAGCGTGCGCTACCGCGGGGTGGACCTGCTCAGGCTCAAGGACGACCAGCGGCGCGCCGTGCGGGCCGAGTCGATCGCGATGGTGTTCCAGGACGCGCTCTCGGCGCTGAACCCGGTCTTCACCGTCGGCTTCCAGATCGGCGAGCTGTTCCGCAAGCACCGCGGCCTGCGGCGCTCGGACGCCAAGAAGCGCGCGGTCGAACTGCTGGACCTGGTGAAGATCCCCGACGCCAAGAACCGTGTCAACGCCTTCCCGCACCAGTTCTCCGGCGGCATGCGGCAGCGCGTGATGATCGCGATGGCACTCGCGCTCGACCCCGACGTGCTCATCGCTGACGAGCCCACGACGGCCTTGGACGTGACGATCCAGGCGCAGGTGATGGACCTGCTCGCCGAACTGCAGCAGGAACGCCAGATGGGCCTCATCCTCATCACCCACGACATGGGCGTCGTCGCCGATGTCTCCGACCAGATCGCGGTGATGTATGCCGGGAAGGTCGTCGAACGTTCGCCGGTGCACCCGATCTACCGGCAGCCCGCGCACCCTTACACGCAGGCCCTGCTGCGCTCCATACCGCGGGTTGATCGCAAGGGGACCGCGCTGGATGTGATCGAGGGGCTGCCACCCAACCTGGCGCACATACCTCCGGGGTGCTCCTTCAACCCGCGCTGTCCCTACGCGCGGGAGAAGTGCCGGGTGGACGAACCGCCGCTGTACGACGTGGCCGAGCACCGCTGGAGTGCGTGCCACTTCTGGGAGGAGGTCATGGACTCATGACCGAGAACGTGATCGAGGTCCGCGACCTGGTGAAGTACTTCCCCCTCACCCGGGGGGTGGTCTTCCAGAAGACGGTCGGCCACGTGCACGCCGTCGACGGTGTCAGCTTCGAGGTCAAGCGCGGCGAGACCCTCGGGCTGGTGGGCGAGTCGGGCTGCGGCAAGTCGACGATGGGCCGGCTGCTGCTCGGCATGGAGAAGCCGACCTCCGGGACGGTCAACGTGCTCGGGCAGGACATGGGCACGCTCAAGGGCGGCGCCATGCGGCGGGCGCGGCGCAACATCCAGATGGTGCTGCAGGACCCTTATTCCTCGCTCGACCCGCGGCAGACGGTCGGGGACATCGTCGGGGAGCCCTTCGAGATCCACCCCGAGGTGGCGCCGAAGAGGGACCGCAAGAAGAGGGTCCGCGAGCTGCTCGACGTGGTGGGCCTGTCGCCGGAGCACATCAACCGCTACCCGCACCAGTTCTCCGGCGGGCAGCGTCAGCGGATCGGCATTGCCCGGGCGCTCGCGCTGCGCCCGGAGGTCATCGTGTGCGACGAGCCCGTCTCCGCGCTGGACGTCTCGGTGCAGGCCCAGGTGATCAACCTGCTGGAGAACCTGCAGGACGAATTCGGGCTGTCCTACGTGTTCATCGCCCACGACCTGTCGGTCGTCCGGCACATCTGTGACCGGATCGCGGTGATGTACCTCGGCAAGCTGGTGGAGATCGGCACCGACGAGGAGATCTCCGAGCACCCGACGCACCCCTACACCCAGGGCCTGCTGTCGGCCGTGCCGGTGCCGGACCCGGACGTGCGCGACAAGCGCGAACGGATCCGGCTCGAGGGCGACGTGCCCAGCCCGGCGAACCCGCCGTCGGGCTGCCGGTTCCGGACCCGCTGCTACAAGGCCCAGGAGGTCTGCGCCGAGCGGGAGCCGGAGCTCACGGTCCGGGACGGCTCACCGCACCCGTCGGCGTGCCACTTCGCCGAGGAGCGCGACGTCGTGCACGCCGCCGAGGAGATCGCCTGACCCGACGGCCTCGGGGAGGGGACGCGGGGCTCCACGGGACGACTGTTGCTGAAGGTCGGCTGCTCCCGGGGACCGCGCTTGTTCAGCAACAAGGGCTGGGGAGGGCGGGCGGTGGCGTCGCTCAGCGGCGGGCGAGTCGGCGCTCGCCGCCGGAGCCGCGTTCGTAGACCAGGCCGTAGTGCTCGAAGATGGCCGGCTCGTCCTCCACGCTCAGGGCGCCGTCGACCTCCATGGAGGGCGCCTTCTTGATCGTGTCCTTCTCCTCGGCCACCTTCAGGTAGTCCGGAGACACGACGGCGTCGGCCAACGGCACGAAGATCAGCTTGTGCCGGCCGAGGAAGCCCGACTTCACGGTCGCGAACGTCGGCACGTCCCGCGCCGTGTCGAAGTACAGCGCCTCGAGGGTTCCCACCTTGGCGCCCCCCTTGTCGACGACGTCCCGGCCACGCCAGTCGGCGATGTTCTCGGCTTCGAACACGGTCCAGCTCCCTTCTCGGTTGGCAACAGTCGGTATGACGGGTGGTTGCGTCCTGCTCCAACCTAGAGCAGAAGTTGCTGGTGGTGCGCGACTCGGGAGTCGCCCCCCACCAGCAACTTCGCCGAGGGGTTCGCCCGACCGGCCGAGTCGTTCAGCCGTGGAAGGGGAGGGTGGGCTGGCCGGTCACGCCGGGTCGGACGGAGTAGAGCGAGCCGGCCTCGGGCTCGGCGCCCGGCTCCAGGCCCTCCGCCGTGGTCGTGATGTAGAGCGTGCCGAGGTCGGAGCCGCCGAAGGTGCAGGCGGTGACGTGGCTCACGGGGAGCTCGACCACTCCGTCCAGCCGGCCGTCGGGGGAGTAGCGGTGCACCTCGCCGGTGCCGTAGATCGCCGACCAGACACAGCCCTCGCCGTCGACGCACAGTCCGTCCGGCCCGGCGGCGCGCTCGTCCTCGATCGAGACCAGCACACGACGGTTGGTGAGCCGCTGCTCCGACGCGTCGGGGTCGTGGTCGAAGACCTGGATGGTCTTGGTCGGCGTGTCGTTGTAGTAGGCCCGCGACCCGTCGGGGGAGAAGGCGAACCCGTTGGAGACGGTGACGTCACCCCACATCGTCTCCACGTGCGGGTCCTCGCCACGCGAGCCCATGGTCAGGCGATACATGGTCCCGGCACCGGGCTTCTCGTCATACGCCATGGTGCCGCACCAGAAGGCGCCCTCCGGGTCGCAGCCGCCGTCGTTGAAGCGGATGGTCGGCTCGCTCCAGACGTCCGGCAGGTGCGTGACGTCGGAGAGGTCGTCGTGGGCGCACAGGGCGAACGAGCGCTCGGTGGCGACCACGGCGCCGCCGCCGACGCGGGGGCGCAGCGCCGCGGCGACCCGGCCGATCGGCGCGCGCCACACGCTCCCGTCCTCGCGCAGCGACAGCACGTCGCCGCTGAGCATGTCGACGAACTTCAGCCCACCCCAGTCGTCCCACCAGCAGGGCCCCTCGCCGTGGTGGGCCACCGGACCGGTCACCTGTTCCGCGCGCATGCGCCTCACTGTAGGGGCGGCCGGCCGGGAATGACGTTGACAGGTCTGGTGTTGTGGCGGATAGTTGAAATCGAAACTACTTCGAGGAGTTGTCATGCCTGCCGTGACCCCCACCGACCTGACCGTGTTGCCGCGGGTGCCGCTGCCCACTGCCGAGCAGACCCAGCGCCCCGTGGTGTCGGTCACCAGCGCGCCGTCGTCGTTCGAGGGCGAGGGCTTCCCCGTCAAGCGGGCCTTCGCCGGCGTGGACCTGCGCCTGCTCGACCCGTTCATCCACATGGACGAGATGGGCGAGGTGGAATACGCCCCCGGCGAGCCCAAGGGCACCCCGTGGCACCCGCACCGTGGGTTCGAGACCGTGACCTACATCATCGACGGCATCTTCGACCACCAGGACTCCTTCGGCGGTGGCGGCACCATCAGCAACGGGGACACCCAGTGGATGACCGCCGGCGCCGGCATCCTGCACATCGAGGCGCCGCCGGAGCACCTCGTGGTTTCCGGTGGGCTCTTCCACGGGTTCCAGCTGTGGGTGAACCTGCCCAAGAGCAACAAGCTCGCCACCCCGCGCTACCAGGACCTGCGCTCCGGTGAGGTGACCCTGCTGTCCTCCGACGACGGCGGATCGCTGCTGCGCGTCATCGCCGGCGACGTCGCCGGTCACCAGGGGCCCGGGTCCACGCACACCCCGATGACGATGATCCACGCGACCGTCACGCCCGGCGCGGAGCTCGAGCTGCCGTGGCGGCCGGACTTCAACGCCCTGGTCTACGTGATGAGCGGGGACGGGTTCGTCGGTCCGCAGCAGACGCCGATCGGGACCGGCCAGCTGGCCGTCATGGGCGGACCGGGTAGTGGCGGGGCGCTGCGCTTGTCCGCGGCCGCCTCGCAGCAGGCCCGCTACGCCTCGGGGCTCGACGTCGTGATCCTCGGCGGCGCGCCGATCCGCGAGCCGGTCGCCTGGGCGGGACCGTTCGTCATGAACACCCGCGCCGAGCTGGTCCAGGCCTTCGAGGACTACCAGGGCGGGCGGCTCGGCCAGCCGGTCCCGGCCGCTTCCCCGGCCGACCTGCCGCACGGGGACGTCGGCGGCGTCAGCTGACGCAACCGCCGTATGCCGGGTGGTTCAGTCGGTGGTGAGGCGCGCCTCCCACCGCTCCTCCACCCGGCCCCAGCGCCAGAACGCGAGGGCGACGAGCCAGGTGAGCAGGAACAGCCCGACGATCCAGTAGCCGACCTGGTCGAGGCTGACCGAGGCGATCGCGGTGAGCAGGCCGTTGTGCAGCCCCAGCTTCTCGGTGAGGATCGAGACGATCTCGATGCCGCCGATGATCAGCGCGACGGCGACCGACAGCGACGTGATCGCGATGTTGTAGTAGATCTTGCGGACCGGTTTGGCGAAGGCCCAGCCGTAGGCGAAGCTCATGAAGGCCCCGTCGATCGTGTCGAGCAGGGACATGCCGGCCGCGAAGAGGATCGGCAGGGTCAGGATGGCCCACCAGGGCAGGATCGCGGCCGCGGCCCCGCCGGCGACGACGAGCAGCCCGACCTCGGTGACGGTGTCGAAGCCGAGGCCGAAGAGCAGGCCGACCGGATACATGTGCCAGGGCTTGTCGACCGCCTTCGTGACCCGGCCGAGGAACCGGTTGACGAAGCCGCGCTTGTCGAGCTGCTCCTCGAGGGCCGCCTCGTCGTAGTGGCCGCGGCGCAGCTGCCGGTAGACCTTGAGGATGCCGATGAGGGCGGCGAGGTTGACCAGACCGATGAGGATCAGGAAGACCCCGGACACCGAGGTGCCCCAGGCGCCGGTGACCTGCTGCAGGCCGGACTGGTCGTTCTCCATCGAGCCGACGAGCGCGCGCACGCCGAAGGCCAGCGCCGCCACCATGACGAAGACCACCGAGCTGTGGCCGAGGCTGAACCAGAAGCCCACGCTCATCGGGCGCCGGCCCTGCGGCAGGCCGCGGCCGTCGGGGCCCGCACCGAGCTTCCGGGTGGTGTTGTCGATCGCGGCGATGTGGTCGGCGTCGAAGGCGTGCCGCATGCCGAGGGTGTAGGCGGTGATGCCCAGGCCCACTCCGAAGAGCTGGCCGCCGACGTCGTAGCCGTGCGGGGCGACGAAGGCGAGCAGCACGCCCCAGCCGAGGACGTGCAGCAGCAGGATGAACCCGCCCATGCCGAACAGGCTGCGCCGCTCGGCGCCGGTGGCGTGCCAGCGGACCCCTCCGCCGCTGGAGTCCTCAGTGCGTCGCGGGGCTGTCTGCACACTCACGGGTTCGACCGTAGGGACGCAGGGTCCTTGTTGCAAGTCGTTTGCAATAAGCCGTATGCCTGCCCGTCGCGTGCCGTGCCCGTCGCGTGCCGTGCCCGTCGCGTCAGACGCGGTCGGCCTTCTGCGTGGAGGGGTCCCACTTCAGGATGCGGTCACGCTCCCACCCGCGCTCCTTGATCGCCTGCTGCGCCTGCTTGCGCCAAGTGCCGGCGAGCCGGTCGATGTAGAGCCGCCCGTCGAGGTGGTCGGTCTCGTGCTGCAGGCAGCGGGCGAGCAGGCCGGTGCCCTCGATCGCGACCGGGTTGCCGTCGAGGTCGGTGCCGGTGACCTTGGCCCAGTCGGCCCGCTTCAGCGGGAAGCCCTCGCCCGGCACGGACAGGCACCCCTCGGTGTCGTCGTCCGGGTCGGCAGGCCCGGGGGAGAGCTCGCCGGTGGTGAGGACCGGGTTGATCACGTGGCCGCGGTGACGCTCGCCGTCCTCCTCGAGGTCATAGACGAACAGCCGCAGCCGCACCCCCACCTGGTTCGCGGCCAGACCCACCCCGTCGGCGGCCTCCATCGTGTCGAACAGGTCATCCACGAGCACGCGCAGCTCGTCGGTGACCTCCTTGACGCGACGGGTCTTCTGGTGGAGGGCCTTGTGCCCGACGACGGTGATCTCGCGAACTGCCACGCGAGGACACTACAAAGTCCGCTACAGGTCCTCGTCGGGCGGCCACGGCGGCTGGGGGAGGGGGCCGGTCTCGTCCTCGTCACGGTGTCGCGACCGGCCGCTGTCCGGGTCCGGGCTGCGGTACAGCGACCGCCCGGGGTGTTCGCGGCGCAGCGGGATCGGCTGCGACGGGTCCTGCCCGATCGAGCGGTGCGCCTCCTCGGTCGAGTGCCACTCGCGCGCCCGCCACTCGTTCGAACGCCCCTGGCCGGGCACGTCGTCGGCGCGGGCAGCCCAGCCGGCTCCCGGCATACCGCTGCCGTGACCGAAGCGGTCGTCCTCCTCGAACGGCTCGGTGTCCACCCGGTCATGGTCCTCGACGCCGAAGATCTCGGCGCAGATCGAGCGGTAGGTGTGGTCCGGACGGGGGATGAAGTTGATGTGGTGCAGCGCCTGGTCCTGCCCGGCGCTCTCCATGACGAAGGTGCCGTAGCCGAGCAGCCGGCCGAGCGGCGACCGGTTGTAGGTCATGTCGGTGACCTTCTTCAGCGGCATCATCGCCACCTTCTGGGTGATCAGGCCGTAGGTGAGCAGCAGCCGCTTGTCGGTGGCGACGAACCAGTCGTGCCGCCACTCCAGCAGCCGCCAGACCATCCGTGCGACGACGGCGAGCCAGGCCCACCACAGCACGGAGACGATCAGGCCGAGGTTGCCCGGCATCACCGTGTCGAGCCACAGGACCACGACGAGCGCGGCGAGGGCGGTCAGGACCGGCTCGGCCACCTTGCCCCAGTGCTGGTGCACCGCGGTGATGACGTGCTCCCCGTCGAGCAGGTAGCGCCGTAGCACCCGGCGGTCGGCGAGGGCAGCCTGCGCCCGCACCCGTTAACCCCGGTTCAGGACGGCGTCGAAGAAGCTGCCGAGGCTCGAGAAGCCCTGGGAGACGATCTCCCACGAGGTGTGCACGATGTCGCCCGCGCGGCCGGGCGAGGTGAAGATCGCGTAGATGAGGAAGGCAGCGAGGAGCCAGCCCACGACCTTCTTCACGTTGTGCACGATCGGCTCCTTGGTCCGGTTGGTGTCGTCGGTCGGTGGCGGTATGCCGGGTGGTGCGGTGGGCAGCTCGGGCCGCACCTCCGGACCATGCTGCCAAAGCAGGCCGGTGCCCCGGCGCAGGCGCGCCGAGGCACCGACCGGTGATCCGGGGGGCGCGGGAGCGGGTGGTTCAGGAGCTGAGCCGACGTTTGAGCGGACGGTTCAGGAGTGGTGCGCCGGCCACGCGGGGCCGAACGAGGCGCTGAACCCGCCCATCACGACCGCCGCCGTGACGAGGTGCAGCAGCACCAGCCCGACCAGCGCCGCGCCGCTCGCGGTGGTGCTCGGCCCGAGGATCGACAGTGACAGCGTCGCCGAGGCGACCAGGCCCCAGCCGAGGGCCGGACGGCGGGTGTGTCGCTCGAGCAGGCGCACGACGCCCCAGCCGGCGAGGGCGGCCAGGAGGGACACGACGACCACGGAGGCGGCGCCGACGGCCCGACCGTCGTCGGTCACCAGGTCCGTGCCGAGCCCCCGGACGACCGCCCACGCCGCGAGCGCCACGCTCGGCGCTGCGAGGACGGTCAGCACTCGTGTGCGGGTGCGGCTGCGCTGGTGCCACATGTCGGTTCCCCTTCCGTTGGTCTGGTGCGCTTGGTCTCGTTCGGTTGGTCTCGTTCTGTTGGTCTCGTTCTGTTGGTCTCGTTCGGTTGGCCTCGGGCAGGTCGGTGGGCGGCGGTGTCGCGCAGGTCGCGCTCGCGGGTCGCTCCGGCTCGCAGGTCGCCCCGGTCGCAGGTCAGTCGCGCTCGCGGTCCAGGTCCCGGCGGTAGCCGGCCACCGTCACCGCCGCGCACACCAGCGCCCACCCGACGAGCACCGCCACGTCGAGCAGGACGTGGGCGGTGCCGCCGAGCCCGTCGATCCCCAAGGCACCAGCACCGGACCCGGCGTGCTCGGCCCCCGAGCCGCCGAACACGCCGAGGTCCTCGGGCCGGGCGGCCATCGCGGTCCACGCCAGGTGGCCGAGGTGGTAGGTGGGCAGCCACGGCGCCAACTGCTGCAGCGGCCCGGGCAGCGCCCCGATCGGGTAGAGCAGCCCGGAGGCGAACGACAGCGGCAGGAACACGAGGTTCGCGATGGTCGAGGCGGCCCGCGGCCGGACCCAGTACGCGATCGCCGCGCCCATCGGCGAGAGGGTCACGCAGCCGAACCCGAGCACCACCGCCACCAGCAGCACCCGTGCCGCGTCCAGCCGGATCCCCCCGACCAGCGCCACCGCCACGGTCCCGGCCAGGATCGCCGCCGTGAACACGAGGTTCATCGCGAGCTTCCCCGCGAAGTAGACCCACATCGGCATCGGTGTCGCGCGCAGCCGCCGCAGCCACCCCTTGCCGCGGTCGCCCGCGAGCTCGGCGCCGAAGGAGAACAGCGCCTGGTTCACCACCCCGAAGCAGGCGAACGACACCAGCGTCAGCGCCCCCACCGCCGTCCCCCCGGGCAGGCGGGTGTGGCCGCCGGGCAGCCCGAACATCGCGAAGAGGATCACCGGGATCGCCACGACGCCGATGACGTACTCCGGCACCCGCCGGAACCGGCGCACCTCGGCGAGCACCTGGGTGCCGAGCAGCCGCCAGGTGCTCCCCCGTCGTCGATCTCGGGACTTTCCCGCAGAACTCGGGACTTCCCGACCGATCTCGAGTCTTTCCGGGGCGCTCATGCCGACACTCCCGTCTCCCGTGAGGCGGCCGCCGCAACCGGCTGGTCGCCTGGTTCGTCGTCCCCCGTCAGGTGCAGGAAGGCCTCCTCGAGGCTGGCCTCGGCGACGGTGAGTCCCGCGACGGCGTACCCGCCCGAGAACACCCGCGCCAGCACCGGCTCGGCGGTCGTCGCCCGGACCACCAGCCGTGCCAGCCCGTCGGAGCCGGGACCGGCGACGGCCTCGACCGCCACGTGCCGCACCTCGGGCATCGCCTCGACCCAGCCGGCCGGCGCGTCCGTCCGCAGCCGCACCGTCGACCCGCCGACGGTGGCCCGGACCTGCGCCGGCGGCCCGTCCACGACCACCCGACCGCGGTGCACGAGGACCACCCGGTCGGCGTGCTGGTCGGCCTCGTGCAGCTGGTGCGTCGAGAACAGCACCGTCTTGCCGTAGCCGACGAGCTCGCGCATCTGCACCCAGAACGCCTGTCGCGCACCGACATCCAGCGCCGACGTCGGCTCGTCGAGGAACAGCAGGTCCGGGTCGCCGACGATCGCCAGCGCGAACGACAACCGCTGCCGCCGCCCGCCCGACAGCTGCCCGACCCGCAGCCGCGCCGCGCCGGCCAGGTCGGCCCGCTCGAGCACCTCGTCGACGGGTAGCGACCACGGGTGGTAGTGCCCGACCAGGTCGACCAGCTCGCGAACGGTCAGCGAGTCGGGCGCGTCGCTGTCCTGCAGCATCGCCCCCACCCGGGCGCGCACCGCCGGGTGCTCCGGCGGCTGGCCGAACACCCGCACCGTCCCTCCCGTGGGGCGTCGCAGCCCCAGCAACAGCTCGATCGTCGTCGTCTTCCCGGCCCCGTTCGGCCCCAGTACCGCCACGACCTCACCCGGCCCGACGGTCAGGTCGACGTCGTCGACCGCCGTCGTGTCGGCATACACCTTGCGCAACCCGCGCGCCTCGATCACCTGCATGCCCATGAACGTAGGAACCAGGACGTATGCCGCGCGCGTGCCGCAGGTCATGACTCCCACCCATGACTTCCGGCACCTGTCGAGACGGCTTGGCACGGCCTACGCTCGAGGGGTGAGCTGCCGGGTGGAGCGGGTCTTCGACATCGCCAGCGTGGTGATGTGGCTCGTCGTCGGCGCGCCGGCGCTCTCCCCGGACATGGCCGGTGGTGTGCGGGGCAACCCGTGGTGGTGGCTGTGCTATGTCGTGGCCGGGGTCTGCATCTTCACCACACAGTTCTCCCCGCTCAACCTGCGACAGGTGCGGTGGCTCCTCCCGCCGATCGCGGCCGCCACGGTCGCGCTCTTCCTGATCGCGCCGGACTACCCGCTCGCGCCGCTGCCGATGGTGGTGTTCGCGATGGTGGTGTCCTACGTGACGCCGCTGCGGGTCACGTTCCCGGTCATCGGAACGCTCGTGGCGATCCTGGCGTTCGGCTACCTCAGCAACACCACGTCGATGCTGCCGTTGGTCGGGGTGGTGCTCTACGGCGCATGGATGGTCTTCGCGGCGCTGCTCGTCGACGGCCGCCGGCAGGTGGGCCGTGCCAACCAGGAGCTGGAGCAGGCGAATGCGGAGCTCGCGGAGGCGCACGTCCGCCTCGCCGAGACGAGCCGGTCCGCCGAGCGGCTGCGCATCTCCCGCGACCTGCACGACCTCGTGGGTCACCAGCTCACGGCGCTCGCGGTCAACCTCGAGGCGGCGGCACACCTCGCCGACGGCGCCGCGGTCGAGCCGGTCGAGCGGTCGCGCACCATCGCCAAGGAGCTGCTGCGCGACGTGCGCACGGTGGTCGGCCAGCTCCGCGACTCCACCCCGGATCTGCGGACCGCCTTGCAGGACATGGCTGCTGCCGTCCCCAAGCCGCAGGTGTCCGTCCAGGTGAGTGACGGCATACCGGAGGTGTCGGACGCGCAGCGCGAGGTGCTGCTGCGGTGCGTGCAGGAGGCGATCACCAACGCGATGCGGCACTCCGACGCCGACCAGCTGTGGATCGACTTCGCCGTGGTCGATGGAGAGACGGTGCTGCGGGTCCGTGACGACGGGCACCGCGTCGGCGAGTTCACCGCGGGCAACGGGTTGTCCGGAATGCAGGAGCGGCTGGCGGCGCTGGGTGGACGGCTCAGCTATGAGGGTGGTCGCGGCGACGGGTTCCGGGTCGAGGCGCGGCTGCCGGTGGTGGCATGAGCGACCCCCTGACAGCACCGATCCGGGTGCTGCTCGTCGACGACCAGACGCTCGTGCGGCAGGGGATCCGCAGCCTGCTCGCCCTCGCCGAAGGTCTTGAGGTCGTGGGAGAGGCCGGCGACGGGGAGGAGGCGCTCGCGGGGATCGCCGAGCTGCGCCCGGACGTGGTCCTGCTCGACCTGCGGATGCCCCGCCTGGACGGCATCGGCGTGCTCAAGGCGTTGGTGGGCAAGGACTTCCGCCCGCCCGTGCTGGTGCTGACGACCTTCGACGACGACGAGCTGGTGCTGGAGTCGCTGCGCTCGGGAGCGCAGGGCTACCTGCTCAAGGACGTCAGCCTCGCCGAGCTGGTCGGCGCGATCGAGACGCTGGCCGCCGGCGGGCGGCTGGTGCAGCCGGCGGTCACCGAGGGCTTGCTGCAGCGGATCGTCAACGGTGCCAGTGCGCCGGCACGGGCGGAGGAGGCCCGTGTCGGCCCGGCGACCCCGCTCACCGAGCGGGAGCGAGAGGTGCTGCGGCTGCTCGCCGGCGGCTACAGCAACCGCGAGATCGCCGCGGCACTGCACCTGGCCGAGGGCACGGTGAAGAACCACGTCTCGAGCCTGCTGCTCAAGCTCGGCGTGCGCGACCGCACCCGCGCGGTGCTCAAGGGCCTCGAGCTCGGCCTGGTCGGCGGCTCCCGCCCCTGACCCGCCCGCCCACCGGCCACCAACCACCCGGTGTGTGGCGTTTCCTGCCTCGGATCCGGGGCGAAACGCCACACACGGCGTGGTCAGTCGAGTCCGACGGTCAGTCGAGGTCGACGGTCGGTCGAGTTCGACGGTCAGTCGACGACCCCGTAGAGCCGGTCGCCGGCGTCGCCCAGACCCGGCACGATGTAGCCGTTCTCGTCCAGCCGCTCATCGAGCGCCCCGGTCACGAGAGTCACCGGCACGTGCAGGTCCTCGGTCTCCTGATCGAGCCGCTTGAGACCCTCCGGCGCCGACAGCAGGCAGATGGCGGTGATGTCATCGGCGCCGCGCTCGACGAGGTAGCGGACCGCCGCCGCGAGCGTTCCGCCGGTCGCGAGCATCGGGTCGAGCACGTAGCACTGCCGCTTGTCGAGGTCGTCGGGCAGCCGGTTGGCGTAGGTGTGCGCCTCCAGCGTCTGGTCGTTGCGCACCATGCCGAGGAAGCCCACCTCGGCGGTCGGCAGCAGCCGCACCATCCCGTCCAGCATCCCGAGCCCGGCCCGCAGGATCGGCACCACGAGCGGCTTCGGCGAGGCCAGCTTGATGCCGCTGGTCGGCGCCACCGGCGTCTGGATGTCGACCGGCTCGACGCGCACCTCCCGGGTGGCCTCGTACGCCAACAACGTCACCAGCTCGTCGGCCAGCCGCCGGAACGTCGGCGAGTCGGTCCGCCGGTCGCGCAGCGTGGTGAGCTTGTGGGCGATGAGCGGGTGGTCGGCGACGTGGACACGCATGCGGGAAACTTACCGTGTGCCCGCCGTCCCTCCGTCGTGTTCGAGTGCCGTGCCCCCGCGGGACCGGTATGCCGAGTGGATGGGTCGAGCGCTCACCCTCGCCGAGCAGTCCCTCCCCTCCGGTGACGTCCCCGTCGGGGCGCTCGTGGTCGGGCCGGACGGCCGGACCCTGGGCACCGGCTGGAACCGGCGCGAGGTGGACGGTGACCCGACCGCGCACGCGGAAGTGCTCGGCATACGAGCTGCGGCGCGGGAGGTGGGCGAGTGGCGGCTGGAGGGCTGCACGCTCGTGGTGACGCTCGAGCCGTGCGCCATGTGCGCCGGGGCGGCCATGCTCGCCCGGGTGCAGCGGATCGTGTTCGGGGCGTGGGACCCGAAGGCGGGCGCGTGCGGCTCGGTGTGGGACGTCGTGCGTGACCGGCGCGCCACGCACCGGGTGGAGGTCGTCGGCGGCGTGCGCGAGGAGGAGTGCGGGCAGGTGCTGCTCGATTTCTTCGCCGCGCACCGCGTCTAGTAGCCTGCCCGGCGGTGGCGTGTCCGAGCGGCCGAAGGAGAACGCCTCGAAAGCGTTTGTGGGCGGAAGTCCACCGTGGGTTCAAATCCCACCGCCACCGCCAGCCGCCTCGCCCGGTGAGGCGTGACACCCGAGGACGCCCGTCCCGGCCACGTGCCGGGGCGGGCCTTCGTCGTGTGGGGGTCGCGGCAGGGCGTCGGGGCTGTCACCGGGCGGCCGGTGTTGCGGCGGGCGGTAGGTGGGGCAGGGTGTTGGCATGGCACCGAACAACTCGACGCCGGGCGTGGTCACGGTGTGGTCCGACATCGCCTGCCCCTGGGCCACCATGGCGCTGCAGACCCTCCACCGGCAGGCCGCGGAGCGTGGCGCCGACCTGCGCATCGACCACCGCTGCTTCCCCTTGGAGCTGCTCAACGGGGAACCCACCGCCAAGCCGATGCACGACGAGGAGGTGGAGCGGATCACCGCGGTGCGCAGCGACCTGGGGTGGTCGACCTGGACCGGGCCGGAGTGGGCCTACCCGGTGACCACGCTGCCCGCGATGGAGGCCGTGCAGGCCGCCAAGGTGCAGGGCCTGCAGGCCGCGGACGCGCTGGATGCCGCGTTGCGCCGGGCATACTTCGTCGAGCAGCGGTGCGTGAGCATGCTGCCGGTCATCGAAGACGTCGCCCGCGGCTGCGCCGGGGTGGATGCCGACCGGCTGATGGCGGCACTGCACGCCGGGACGGGACGGGCTGCCGTCTTCGCCGACCTCGCGGTCGCCGGGGACGGGCAGGTCCAGGGCAGCCCGCACTTCTGGACCGCGGAGGGGCCGTTCGCGGCCAACCCGGGTGTCGACGACGTCGAGCACTTCCGGTCCTACGACGCCGGTTGGGTCGACGAGCTGCTGGGAGAGCAGCTGTCGTGAGACGAGCACCTGTGAGCACGAGCGAAGGGAGCCCCCGATGACCACCCGCACCACCCCGCCGTTCCGCGCCGACCACGTGGGCAGCCTGCTGCGGCCACCGGAACTGCTGCGCGCCCGGGAGGACCACGCCGCCGGCCGGATCGACGACGCGGAGCTGCGCCGGGTCGAGGACGAGGCGATCCGCGACGTGGTGGCCATGCAGGCCGGGCTGGGCCTGCAGACCCGCACCGACGGAGAGTTCCGGCGGACCTCGTGGCACATGGACTTCATCTACCAGCTGCAGGGCATCCACCGGACGGACCAGCAGATCGAGGTGCACTTCCACAATGCCGCCGGCGACCTCGACTTCACGTCGGCCGCGCTCACGGTGGACGGCAGGGTCGGCCTGGACCACACGATCTTCGGCGAGGACTTCTCGTTCCTGAAGTCGGTGGCCACCTCGGGGACTCCCAAGCTGACCATCCCCTCGCCGAGCATGGTCCACTACCGCGGCGGTCCGGCCGCGATCGACCGCAGCGTCTACCCCGACGACGAGCAGTTCTGGGACGACCTGTCGGGAGCGTATGCCGAGCAGGTGCGGGGAGTTGCCGAGCTCGGCTGCACCTACCTGCAGCTGGACGACACGAGCCTGGCCTACCTCAACGACCCGGCCCAGCGGGCGGCGCTGCAGGAGAAGGGCGCCGACGCCGAGCACCAGCACGAGCGCTACATCCGCCAGATCAACGCCGCCCTCGCCGGGCGGCCGGAGGGCCTGACCGTGACCACCCACATGTGTCGCGGCAACTACCGCTCGTCGTGGACGGCGCAGGGCGGCTACGACTTCGTCGCCGAGGCGCTGTTCGGCGGGCTCGAGGTGGACGGGTTCTTCTGTGAGTTCGACGACCCGCGCTCGGGCAGCTTCGCCCCGCTGCGCTACGTGCCGGAGGGCAAGCTGGTGGTGCTCGGCCTGGTGACCACCAAACGGCCGGAGCTGGAGTCCAAGGACGAGCTGAAGCGGCGCATCGACGAGGCCGCGAAGTACGTGCCGCTGGAGCAGCTCTGCCTGTCCGGGCAGTGCGGCTTCTCCTCCACGGTCGAGGGCAACGACCTCACCATCGACCAGGAGAAGGCGAAGCTGGCGCTGATCGTCGAGACCGCGACCGAGGTGTGGGGCTGACGGGGCGGCCGAGGCGGCCGGGGTGGCCGGGGTGATCACCGCCCCCGATCATTGTGACGTTCTGCACGCCATAGCGGCCATCAGGTCACAATGATCGACGGCGATGATGCGGGGCAACGATCGAGCGGGGTGGCGGGTCGGCGCCGGGCGCGGGCCGGTGCGGGCAGACTGGGCCGCGTGACCACCCAGCCAGACCGCCAGCCCACCGAGCGAGATCCCCAGCCGACCGAGCCGGGCCCTCAGCGGGACCCCCAGTCCACCGAGCCGATCGCCCTGCCCACCTTCGCCGACGTCCGGGACGCCGCAGAGCGGATCCGCGGGCACGCCCACCGCACGCCCGTGCTCACCGCACGGCGGCTGGACGCCGAGCTGGGACTGCACGTCTACCTCAAGTGCGAGAACGTCCAGCGGGTCGGCGCCTTCAAGTTCCGCGGCGCGTTCAACGCCATTTCACGGTTGGACCCGCAGCAGCGCCGCGCGGGCGTCGTGGCGTGGTCGTCCGGCAACCACGCCCAGGCGGTGGCGCTCGCGGCCCGGCTGCACGAGACGCCGGCGACTATCGTCATGCCGCTGGACGCGCCGGCGACCAAGGTGGCGGCGACCAAGGGCTACGGCGCCGAGGTGGTCAGCTACGACCGCTACGCCGAGGACCGCACGGAGATCGGCCGCGGCATCGCCGCCGAGCGGGGCGCGACGGTGCTGCCGCCGTTCGACCACCCGGACATCATCGCCGGGCAGGGCACCGCCGCCCTGGAGCTGTTCGAGGAGACCGGTCCGCTCGACGCACTGCTCGTGCCCCTCGGGGGCGGCGGGCTGCTGTCCGGCTCGCTGCTCAGCGCGGGGGCCCTGGCGCCGGACTGCGCCGTCTACGGGGTCGAGCCGGAGGCCGGGGACGACGGTCGCCAGGCTCTGCGCCGCGGCGAGCTGGTCACCATCGCGACCCCGCAGACGATCGCCGACGGCGCGCAGACCCCCAGCCTGGGCGAGCTGACGTTTGCGATCATCCGGGAGCGGGTGACCGACATCCTGACCGCCACGGATGACGAGCTGGTCGAGCAGATGCGGATGCTCGCCGCGACGTTCAAGACGGTCGCCGAGCCGACCGGGTGCCTCGGGCTGGCGGCGTTGCGACACCTCGCGCCCGAGCTGGCGGGCAAGCGGGTCGGCGTCATCGTCTCCGGTGGCAACGTCGACCTCGACCGGTATGCCGCGCTGCTCACCTCACGCTGACGAACCGGGCAGTGCTGGCGCGAGCGCGCGGGGCGCGGCGCGCGCCGGGTGGCTCGCGCCAGCAGTGCCCGGTCGGGGGAGGTGACGTCAGGCGAGGGCTGCGGCGAGGGCGTCGGCGATCGGCTGGTCGCCGCTGACGGCCTCCCACTGCCGGCCCACCGACGTGGGCTCGTCGAGCACCGCGACGATGAGGGCGGCCACGTCCGCGCGGGGGATCGACCCCCGCTCGACCTCGTCGGCCAGCTGGAGCCGCCCGGTCCCCTCCTCGTCGGTGAGCCCGCCGGGTCGCAGGATCGTCCAGTCCAGTCTCGACCTGCGCAGCGCGGCGTCGGCGTCCCGCTTCGCGGCGACGTAGGCCTTCCACACCTCCGAGGCCCCCGGGTCGACCGGGCGGTCCACGCTGATGGCGGACACCTGCACGAACCGCGACACGCCGGCCTGCTCGGCGGCCGCGATGCTCTTCAGCGACCCTTGCAGGTCCACGGTCCGCTTGCGCTCGACCTCGCCGTCCGCGCCGGCGCCCGCGGAGAACACCACCGCGTCCGCCCCCTGGAAGACCTCGGCCAGCCGCTCGGGACCGTCCTGCTCGAGGTCGACCTGCACGGCCTGGCCGCCGAGCCGCTCCACGTCGGCGACGTGGTCGGGGTTGCGCACGGTGGCGACCGCGGTGTCGCCGCGGTCGCTGAGCTGGTGGATGAGCTGCTGGGCGACCTTGCCGTGGCCGCCGACGATGACGACACGTGCCATGGATGCCT
Organism: Segeticoccus sp.; assembly: GCF_035708005.1. Lineage (NCBI taxonomy): Bacteria > Bacillati > Actinomycetota > Actinomycetes > Micrococcales > Intrasporangiaceae > Segeticoccus > Segeticoccus sp. Next base: position 40,509 of record NZ_DASSTI010000168.1, read on the forward strand.
CCTGTCGAGGTCGGAACGTGCTCCCGCGGGCGCGGGGCCTTGTCCGCCCCAACGGACCGCCCCGGCGAACCCTTCCTCGGCGTCCACCCGCTGGGACGATCACCCACTGTCTGTCAGTGCCTCAGGGGTGGGCCGTAGTCTCGTGGCCGAAGCTCCCATGTGCTACCGAAGGGCTGGTCATGACGAATCTGCTCAATGCCCCGTTGTCCGAGGTTGATCCTGATGTTGCGGCTGCGCTGGATGCGGAGCGGGAGCGGCAGGAGTCGACGTTGGAGATGATTGCCAGCGAGAATTTTGCGCCGGTGTCGGTGATGGCGGCGCAGGGGTCG
>NZ_DASSTI010000169.1:0-55428 GCF_035708005.1 Segeticoccus sp.
ATTGTCCCTCAGCCGCCCGACGGCGCGTCGACCGACACGGGCGCGTCGGCGGCCCAGCACCGCTCGACGAAGTCCGCCGCGAGCTCGTCGAGCCGCTCGGGGTGCACCCGCCACTCCAGGATGCTGCGGGCCTGCACGAACTCCGCCCGCGGCAGCTCCTCGGCCACCATCGCCGCGTCGGCCGCAGGATGGATCGGGTCGCGCTGGTGGCCCACCACCAGGGCGGGGACGTCGATGGCCCGGCGCTGCCGGGAGGAGGGAGCGATCCGGCCGAAGAAGATCCCGTGGATCGCCGCCGCCACCGCCCCCGGGCGCTGGTTGAGCGTGTCGAGGGCGATGCCGGTCCAGAAGGGCACCACCCCCCGGGGAACCGAGCGCGAGGCCCAGCGCACCGCGGTCACGGCGCCGGGCAGGAAGCGGGAGACGAACAGCAGCGGCGCGAAGGCGAGGATGCCGGCCTCGAGCGCGTTGTCGAGCACGGGCATCTCGATGATCAGCCCGCGGAGGCGTTCGGGGGCGATGGTCGCGACCTCGAGCGAGACGTTGGCGCCGAGCGAGGTGCCCCCGACCACCGCCTGGCCGGCGCCGAGCTCGTCGAGGAGCGCCACGACCTGCTCCGCGAACGCGGTCATGGAGTAGAGCAGCGGGTCCTCCGGCCGGTCGGAGCGGCCGTGGCCGAGCAGGTCCACGGTGACCACGTGGGCCCCCGCGCTCGCCAGCGTGCGGGCGAGCGGCTGGTGCATGCGGCGAGGCATCAGCTGGCCGTGCACGAGGACGACCCAGCGGTCGCCGGACCCGTACTCGGTGTACTCCAGCCGATGCCCGTCGCAGAAGAACTGTCCGATTCGCTCCGAAACCAGCCTCATGACCGCCAGACTATGACGAGCGCGAGCCCTGGAGGGAGGCCTCCCGTGAGTGCCGGTGCCCGAGGACCGGGCCGACCCTGGTTGTCGGCCGTCTTCGTGCTGGGCGCTTTCGGTGCCGACCTGCTGGTCGCGCAGGCCGCCTCCTCCCCCGTTCCTGTCGCCGTCTGGTGGCCCGGAGCAGGCCTCGGGCTGCTGGCCCTGCTGGCCTCACCGACGTCGTGGTGGGGCTGGACGGCCGGTGCGCTGTACGCGTCGTACGCCGGTGTGCACCTGTCCGCCGGCGCCGACCTGGTGCCCGCCCTGGCACAGGCGCTGCCGCAGGCCGGTGGCGTGCTGGTCGCCGCGCTCTGGCTGCGCCGGGTCGGGGTGGTCTCCCGTCTCGACCGGCTGCGTGACGTCTGGCACCTCTTCGCGGCCGCCCTGGCCGGAGGGCTCACCTGCGGCCTGGGCACCGGGGCGGTCGTCGTGCAGCTCGTCGGCGGTGACCTGTGGTCCACCGCGGCGCTCGCGGCGCTCGGCTCCATCTCCGGCATGGTCGTGCTCGCGCCGCTGCTGCTGGTCCCCGGCCGCTCCTCGTGGCGCTTCGGCACCGGCACCGTGCTGCAGCTGTGCTTCCAGGCCAGCGCCCTGCTCGCCGTCACCCTGCTCGTGTTCGGCCCGCGCTCCTTCCTGCTGGTCGCCTTCGCGCCGGTCCCCTTCCTGATCTGGGCGGGCTTCCAGTTCGGCCCACGGGTGGTGGCCATCGAGCAGGCCGTCTGCGCGGCGCTGGTCACCGGCTTCACCGAGGCGGGCTGGGGGCCGTTCGTCAGCGTGACCGAGGGCGATCCCGGCTGGTACCGCTTCCTGGTCGCCGACCTCTACGTGCTCTGCGTGGTGCTGACCGGGCTGCCGCTCGCCGTGGCCGAGGCCGAGCGGCGGCGCACCCTCAGCCGGGTGGCGGCCAGCGAGGCGACCTTCCGCAACACCTTCGTCGGCTCCCTCGTCCCGATGCTGCTGCTGCGGGAGGAGCGTCGCGGCATCGTCGTCGTGGACGCCAACGAAGCCGCGCTGGCCACGCTCGGGCCGACCCGCGGGCAGCTCCTGGGCAGCCCGCTGGACCAGCTCCTGGAGTGTGACCCGCCGTTCGTGCAGACCGCCCGCCAGGTGCTCTCCGGCGACGTGGACGGCTGGACCGGTCCGGTGGGGGTGCGCCAGAACGCGCGGGCCCGGTTGCTGATGTCGCTCTCGCCCAACTCCGCCGGCGAGCAGGAGCGGCTGCTCTCGGCGCACCTCATCGACCTGACCGACGCCTACGAGGCACGCGAGCGCCTGCGCGAGGAGAAGGAGTTCAGCGAGGCGGTGGTCGACATCGCCGGAAGCCTGATCGTGGTCACCGAGCTGGACGGCACGGTGCTGCTGGCCAACCCCGCGGTGACCGCCACCACGGGCTTCACCCGCGCCCAGCTCGTCGGCCGCAAGGTCTGGGACACGTTGATCGCCCCGGAGTTCCGCGAGCAGGCGATCAAGCTCTTCGCCACCGCCGAGGACGCCGTCCTCCCCCGCGAGCTCGAGGTCGACGTGCTGACCGCCACCGGTGGCCGCCGCCGCCTGGAGCTGGCCGGCGCGATCGCCAAGGACTCCCAGGGCCTCCCGGCGCACTTCGTGATCACCGGCACCGACGTCACCGCGGAGCGGGAGTCGGCGGGACTGGTCAACCACCTGCTCCGCTCGGCCACCACGACCGGCTTCATCGGCACCGACCTCTACGGCGGCATCACGCTCTTCAACACCGGCGCCGAGAAGCTGCTGCGCATCGACGCGGCCACGGCCTCGCGCTACCGGATCACCGACTTCCTCGACCCCGTGCAGCTCGCGCAGCACGCCGCCGCCGACAGCTCCCGGCCGCCGGGCTTCGACTCCCTCGTCGAGCCGGTCCGGGCCGAGGGCATCCCGGAGACCCGTGACTGGACGCTCCGGTCGGGCACGCGGGAGCTGGGCACGGTGTCGATGACCACCAACGAGGTGACCGACACTTTCGGCCACCCGATCGGCTTCCTCTTCGTGCTCCGCGACGTCACCGAGGCCCGGCACAGCCAGGCGGTGCTCATCAAGGCCCTGGACCGAGAGCGTGAGGCGGTCCGCCAGCTGCAGCTCCTCGACGCGGCGAAGGACGAGTTCGTCTCGACGGTCAGCCACGAGCTGCGTACGCCGATGACCAGCATCATCGGCTACCTCGAGATGCTCGAGGACCGGCTCGTCGGCGACCTCACCCCCGAGCAGGAACACGTCGTGGGGGCGATCTCGCGCAACAGCGACCGGCTGCTCACCCTGGCCGACGACCTGCTGCTGCTCACCAGCTACGAGTCCGCCACCAGCCACACCGAGCGCGAGCAGGTCGACCTCGCCGAGCTGGCGCGCAACTGCGCCGCCGACCTCCGGTCCACCGCCGGCGCCCGCGGCATCGGGCTCGAGGCGGAGCTGCCGCACCGGGCGGTGGCGGTCCACGCCAACGCGGACGACCTCGAGCGGGTGCTGGGGAACCTCGTCGGCAACGCGCTGAAGTTCACCGACACCGGCGGACGGGTGCTGGTGCAGGTCGACTGCTCCGACGGCCGCGCCCGCCTCCGCGTCAGCGACACCGGCATGGGCATCCCCGAGGACGAGCTGGGCTCGGTCTTCGACAAGTTCTTCCGGTCGCGCAACGTCCAGCACCACGCCATCCAGGGCACCGGCCTGGGCCTGCCGATCGTCCAGGCGATCGTGGAGAGCCACGACGGTGAGGTCAGCGTCGCCTCCCGTGAGGGCGAGGGCACCACCGTCACCGTGCTGCTGCCCCTCGCGTGAACAACGGACCGCGCGCCGTGACCGGCCCGGATCGGGCCGGGTCAGCCGCGGTCAGGCACGGTTGACCGCGGAGATCACGGCCTTCAGCGAGGCGGTCACGATGTTGGGGTCGAGCCCCACACCCCACAGGATCTCGCCGTTGACGGCGCACTCCACGTAGGCCGCGGCGATCGCGTCGCCCCCGGAGGAGAGCGCGTGCTCGGCGTAGTCGAGGACCCGGACGTCGCCGCGGTCGTCGTACGCCGGGTTGCCGTTGGCCTGCTCGTCGGCGACGAGGTCGTTGAGCGCGTTGACGAACGCCTCGATCGGCCCGTTGCCGCTCCCGGTGAGCGTGCGCAGCTCGCCGTCGACGTAGACGTTGACGGAGAGTGCGTCCTTCTCCCCCGCCGCGGACGAGGTGTGCACCGAGTTGAGCTTCAGCGGGGCCTCACGCTCGAGGTACTCGCCACGGAACGCGTCCCAGATCGCCTCCGGCGACATCTCGCCGCCCTCGTCGTCGGTGGTGCGCTGCACCGCGCGGCTGAACTCGATCTGCAGCCGCCGCGGCAGATCGAGCTTGTGCTCGGCCTTCATGATGTAGGCCACGCCGCCCTTGCCGGACTGGCTGTTGACCCGGATGACCGCCTCGTAGGTGCGGCCGACGTCCTTGGGGTCGATCGGGAGGTACGGCGCCTCCCACGGGTGCTGGTCCACCGGGTGGCCCGCCTCGACCGCCTCCTGCTCCAGCGCCTCGAGGCCCTTCTTGATGGCGTCCTGGTGGCTGCCGGAGAACGCGGTGTACACTAGGTCGCCGGCGTAGGGGTGCCGCGGGTGCACCGGCAGCTGGGTGCAGTACTCCACGGTCCGGCGGATCTCGTCGATGTCGCTGAAGTCGATCATCGGGTCGACGCCCTGGCTGAAGAGGTTCATCCCCAGGGTCACCAGGCAGACGTTGCCGGTGCGCTCGCCGTGGCCGAAGAGGCAGCCCTCGACCCGGTCGGCGCCGGCCATCATCGCCAGCTCGGTGGCCGCGACCGCCGTACCCCTGTCGTTGTGGGGGTGCAGGCTGACGGTGGTCACCTCCCGGCGGGTGAGCTGGCGGGTGAACCACTCGATCTGGTCGGCGTAGACGTTGGGCGTGGCCATCTCGACGGTGGCCGGCAGGTTGAGGATGATCTCGCGGCCGTCGTCGGGCTGCCAGACGTCGGAGACGGCCTCGCAGACCTCGACCGAGAACGGCAGCTCGGTGCCGGTGAAGATCTCCGGGGAGTACTCGTAGCCGATCACGGTCTTGGCCAGGTTGGCCTCGGAGTACTTCATCACCAGCTCGGTGCCACGGACCGCGATGTCCTTCACCTCGTCCTTGCCGGCGTGGAAGACCACCCGGCGGAACAGCGGTGCGAGCGCGTTGTAGAGGTGGATGTTGGCGTGGTGCACGCCGACCAGCGACTGGGTCGTCCGCTCGATCAGGTCCTCGCGGGCCTGGGTGAGCACCGAGATGGTGACGTCCTCGGGCACCTTGTCCTGCTCGATCAGCTGCCGGACGAAGCCGAAGTCGGTCTCGGAGGCGCTGGGGAAGCCGACCTCGATCTCCTTGTAGCCCATCCGGACCAGCAGGTCGAACATCGTCATCTTGCGCGCCGGGCTCATCGGGTCGATCAGCGCCTGGTTGCCGTCGCGCAGGTCGGTGGAGAGCCACCGCGGAGCCTGGGTGATGGTGCGATCGGGCCAGGTGCGGTCGGGCAGCTCGACGGGCGGGAACGCCCGGTAGCGGCCGACGGGCATCCCACTGGGTCGCTGGGTGTTGCGGCTGTATCGATCGCGAGGGGCTTCGAACTGGAGCGTCATGGGGTCCTTCTTCGCATCGGGGCGGTGGTGCCGGGCGCGTCGGCTTCCCGCAGCGAGGAGGTCCGGCGGGTCAGGCCTCGCTGCGGCAGCGAAGGAGGAGGCTGCGCATCATGACCGGGTCAGCATAGCGGGTCTCGCTCACCGGCCGAGCCCCGGACCCTCCGCCGGTCCAGCGGGCCGCGGCTGCGACCATGACCGGGTGACACAGCGTTCGGGGCTCGACCGCATCATCACCACGGTCGTCCTCGTGCTGGCGTGGGGGTCGACCTTCGCCTCGGTGAAGATCGGCCTCGAGGCCGCTCCCCCGCTGGTGTTCGCGGGGATCCGGGCGTTGATGGGAGCGGTCATCCTCGTGCCCGTGGCGCTGGTGCGCGACGGGGTCCCCCGGATCCGGGAGACCTGGCAGTGGCACGGGCTGCTGGGCATCACCAACATCGCCGGCTTCTTCGCCCTGCAGACCCTCGCGCTGCTGGCCCTCCCCTCCGGCCTCACCGCGGTGCTCATCTACCTGCAGCCGGTGCTGGTCGGGCTGCTGGCCTGGCGCTTCCTGGGCGAGTCGATGCGCACGACCAAGGCGATCGGCCTGCTCCTGGGCTTCGGCGGCATCGTGGTGGTGTCGGCGGGAGCGATCAGCGGGAACCTGTCCGGCCACGGGATCCTCGAGGCCGTCGGCGCAGCCGTCGCCTGGGCCGTGGGCACGATCGCGTTCAAGCCGGCGGTGCCCCGCGTCGGCGCCTGGTGGGCGGTGGCCGGTGCCTTCACCGTCGGGGCGGTGCTCCTGCTCGCGATCGGTCTCCCGCTGGAGGGCTGGCAGATCACCTGGTCGTGGCGCTTCGTCGGCGCACTCCTCTACACCGGCCTGATCGGCACCACGCTCGCGTGGGTGCTGTGGCTGCGGCTGCTCGTCTCCGGTGAGGCGAGCAAGGTGGCGACGTACATCTTCTTCGTCCCGCTGGTCTCGGTCCTGATCGGCGCGCTCTTCCTCGGTGAGTCTGTGGGGGTGCCGCTGGCCGTGGGCGCCGCCCTGGTGGCGGCCGGGGTCTACCTGGTCAACCGCCCCTCCCGAGTCCCGCGATGAGGCGGGTGTAATGGCGCCATGGCCCGACTGCTGGTGATCCACCACTCCCCCACGGCCGCCGTCGCGAGGCTCACCGACGCGGCGCTGGCCGGCACCCGCGACGACGCGCTCGAGGCGGTGGAGGTCGTCGAGCGCCGTGCCCTCGACTTCGCCACCGGTGCGGCCTCCCACGAGGACCTGCTCGAGGCCGACGGCTACCTGCTCGGCACCCCCGCGAACTTCGGCTACATGTCCGGCGCCCTCAAGCACGTCTTCGACTCGACCTTCCTGCAGGTCGGCGGTGCCCTCGACGCCTCCGGAGGCGGCACCGAGTCCGACGGCGCCACCCGGGGCAGGCCGTTCGGGCTCTACGTCCACGGTCGCTACGACACCACCGGCGCGGTGCGCTCGGTGCTCTCCATCGTCGGCGCCCTCGGGTGGAAGCAGGGCTACGAGGTGCTCGAGGTGATGGGCGAGGTGGAGGACCGGCACCGCGAGCAGGCCTACGAGCTCGGCGCCACGGTCGCCGCGCTGGTCGCGGAGTGAGGCGCCGGCGGTAGAGTTCCGGCGATGTCGGCTGATCGATCGGGGGCCACGTGCGAGGTTCGTCCGCGGCGGGCGCCCTGGCGGTCCTGGTCGCTCTGCTGCTCTCCGGCTGCGCCGCCCCGGGCGGGCAGGCGCAGGCCGACCGGCTCTCGCCCCCCAGGCTCGGAAGCTGTCGGGTGCTGACCCCGCAGGACGTCCGCCAGCCGAGCAACTCCTCGCCGGTGGTGCCCTGCTCCGCGCGACACACCGCCGAGACGTTCGCGATCGGCACGCTGCCGGCGAGCACCGGCTCGTCGTACGACGACCGCCGGCACGGGCGGTGGATCTACCACACCTGCCAGCAGCGCTTCGACCGCTTCCTCGGGGCCGACGAGAGCCTGGCCCTCCGGATCCGGCTCAGCTGGGCCTGGTTCCGCCCGTCGCAGGACGCCTGGGGGCAGGGCGCCCGCTGGTACCGCTGCGACGTCGTCGGCGGCCCGGACGGCGCCCGGAGCTACCGGCCGCTGCCCACCACCGCGCGCGGGCTCTTCAGCAAGCAGCAGCCCAACACGTGGCTGACGTGCGCGCGGGGCGCCACCGTGACCGGATCGGTGAAGGTGCCCTGCTCGGCCCGCCACGACTGGCGCGCGGTGACTGCGGTCAAGGTCGGCCAGCCCGGCGACCCCTATCCCGGTGACCGCATCGTCCAGGTGCGCTCACGGGACTACTGCTCGGACTGGGTGGGGGCGTGGATGCACTACCCGACCGACTACGAGTTCGGCTACACCTGGTTCCACCGGGCGGAGTGGCAGGCCGGCAACCGACGCTCGGTGTGCTGGGCGAGGACGGATCGGTGATCCGCCGGGCCCGTGCCGCCCTCGGGGCTGCCGCGGTCACCCTCGTGGCGGTCGCGGTGGGCTGCAGCGTCGGGACCCCGCAGGCCGGACCCACGCACCACCCGACCGCGTCCACGGCCGCGCCGTCCCCGACCCCCTCGCAGCCGCCCTCCCCGCCGCCGGCACCGCGCACCGGGTCCTGTCACCGGCTGGGCTTCTCCCAGGCCACGTCTCCCACCGACAGCTCCGCCGCCGTGTCCTGCACGTCACGCCACACCAGCGTCACCGTGGCCGTGGGCCACTTCGACCCGGTGCGTGACGGCCACCTGCTGACGGTGGACTCCCGGAGCGTGCAGCAGCAGATCGCGAACCGCTGCCCGGGCACCCTGGCGGGCTACGTCGGGGGAAGCCGGGACGTGCGGCGGCTGTCCCGCTTCACCGTCGTCTGGTTCGGCCCCACGCTGGCCCAGGGCGAGCAGGGGGCCACGTGGTACCGCTGTGACGTGGTGGCGCTCGCCGGCCGCGACCAGCTCGCCCCGCTGCCGCCCCGCCTGCGCGGCGTCCTCGACCGTCCGCACGCGCTGGCCCGGTTCGGCACCTGCGGCACCGCGGCCCCCGACTCCCCGCACTTCGACCGGGTGATCTGCTCCCACCGGCACAGCTGGCGCGCGGTCAGCGTGGTCGGGCTCCCGCAGCACACCCGGCTGTACGCGCGGGGCGTCGGCGCCGCGGCGGACGCCCGCTGCAGGCAGGTCGCGGCCAACCTCGCCCACGGGGCGCTGAAGTACTCCTGGGCGTTCGAGTGGCCCACGCGCGAGCAGTGGCGCGCAGGCCAGCGCTACGGGTTCTGCTGGCTGCCGAGCCGGTAGTCACCGCCGGACCGGCAGGCCGGCGACCTCCAGCGCGTCCTTGACCTCGCCGATCCGCAGCGTGCCGAAGTGGAACACGGTGGCGGCCAGCACGGCGTCCGCCCCGGCCCGGACCGCCGGCGGGAAGTGGTCGACGCGGCCCGCTCCCCCGCTCGCGACCACCGGCACCGACACCTCCGCGCGCACCAGACGGATCAGCTCGAGGTCGAAGCCGTCGGTGGTGCCGTCGGCGTCCATCGAGTTCAGCAGGATCTCCCCCGCGCCCAGCTCCGCGCCGCGCGCGGCCCACGCCACCGCGTCGAGGCCGGCGGACCTCCTCCCGCCGTGGGTGGTCACCTCGAAGCCCGAGTCGTACGACGCCCCGTCGGCCCGCTCGGCACGGCGCGCGTCCACCGACAGCACCAGCACCTGGCTGCCGAAGCGGTCGGCGATCTCGGCGACCAGCTCGGGCCGGTGGATCGCCGCGGTGTTCACCGCCACCTTGTCGGCGCCTGCGCGCAGCAGCCGGTCCACGTCCTCGACCGAGGACACCCCGCCCCCGACGGTCAGCGGGATGAACACCTGCTCGGCCGTCGCGGAGACGATGTCCAGGGTGGTGGCCCGGCCCTCGTGGGAGGCGGAGATGTCGAGGAAGGTCAGCTCGTCGGCCCCCTCGGCGTCGTAGAGCCGGGCCAGCTCCACCGGGTCGCCGGCGTCGCGCAGGTCGGCGAAGTTGACGCCCTTGACCACCCGCCCGGCGTCGACGTCGAGGCAGGGGATCACCCGGACGGCGAGGCTCACCGGCCGTCCGCCGGCCAGGTCAGCGCCAGCGCCTCCTGGAGGGTGAACCGGCCCTCGTAGAGCGCGGTGCCGATGATCGCCCCCTCCACGCCGTCCGGCTGCAGGGCCATCAGCGCCTCGAGGTCGGCCAGCTCGGTGATCCCGCCCGAGGCCACCACCGGGCGGTCGGTCGCGGCGCACACGTCGCGCAGCAGCTCCAGGTTGGGCCCCTGCAGCATGCCGTCCTTGTTGACGTCGGTGACGACGTAGCGGGCACAGCCCTCGGCGTCGAGCCGGGCGAGGACGTCGTAGAGGTCGCCACCCTCACGGGTCCATCCTCGTGCGGCGAGCGTGCGGCCACGGACGTCGAGCCCGATCGCGACGCGGTCGCCGTACTCCGCGATCGCCCGGGCGCACCACGCGGGCTGCTCCAGCGCGGCGGTGCCGATGTTGACCCGCCGGCACCCGGTCGCCATCGCGGCGGCCAGCGAGTCGTCGTCGCGGATGCCACCGCTCATCTCGACGGCGATGTCGAGCTCACCGACGATCCGCGCCTGCAGCTCGCGGTTGCTGCCGCGACCGAACGCGGCGTCGAGGTCGACGAGGTGCAGCCACTCCGCCCCGGCCTCCTGCCAGCGCAGCGCGGCCTCCACCGGGTCTCCGAAGCGCTTCTCCGACCCGGCCTCGCCCTGCACGAGCTGGACGGCCCGGCCGCCGGCGATGTCGACGGCCGGCAGCAGCTCCAGGTGGTCCGGACGGGACTGCGACATCGTTCTCCTCAGATGCTCTCGACCCAGTTGCGCAGCAACCGGGCCCCGGCGTCGCCGGACTTCTCGGGGTGGAACTGGGTGGCCCAGAGAGGCCCGTTCTCGACGGCGGCGACGAACCGGTCGCCTGCGTGCTCGGCGACGGTGACCAGCGGGGGGCGGGTGCGCCCTTCGGCCCCGAGCGCGGACAGCTCCGCCCAGTCGCGCACGGCGTAGGAGTGCACGAAGTAGAACCGCTCCTCCTCGATGCCGGCGAACATCCGCGAACCGGCCGGGGCCGTCACGGTGTTCCAGCCCATGTGGGGTACGACGGCCGCCCGGATCCGCTCCACCACCCCGGGCCACTCGTCGCACCCGTCGGTCTCCACGCCGTGCTCGATCCCCTGGGCGAAGAGGACCTGCATGCCCACGCAGATGCCGAGCACCGGCCTGCCCCCGGCGAGCCGGCGGCCGATCACCTCCGGGCCGCGCACCGCGGTGAGACCGGCCATGCACGCGGCGAAGGCGCCGACCCCGGGCACCACCAGCCCGTCGGCCTCGACGGCCGCCGTCCGGTCGCCGGTGAGCTCGACGTCGACCCCGGCACGCTCCACCGCGCGCACGGCCGAGCGGAGGTTCCCGGACCCGTAGTCCAGGACCACGACGCGCTTGGTCACAAAGTGCCCTTCGTGGAGGGCACTCCGGTCTCGCGCGGGTCGAGGGCGACGGCGTCGCGGAAGGCCCGCGCGAACGCCTTGAACTGGGCCTCGACGAGGTGGTGCGGGTCGCGACCCGAGAGCACCCGCACGTGCAGGGCCAGGTGCGCCCGGAAGGCGAGGGTCTCGAAGACGTGCCGGGTCATCGAGCCGGCGTAGAGCGGCGGGGTGCCGCCGATGAGGGCGTAGGCCTGTCCCTCGGGCTCCCCGGTGTGCACGCAGAACGGTCGGCCGGAGACGTCCACCACCGCCTGCACGAGGGCCTCGTCCAGCGGCACGGTCGCGTCGCCGAACCGACGCACGCCCGCCTTCTCGCCCAGGGCCTCGCGGATCGCCTCACCGAGCACGATCGCGGTGTCCTCCACGGTGTGGTGGCCGTCGACGTGCAGGTCGCCCTCGGCCTCGACGACGAGGTCCACCAGGGCGTGGCGGGCGAACGAGGCGAGCATGTGGTCGTAGAAGCCGACGCCGGTGGAGACCTGCGCCCGGCCGCTCCCGTCGAGGTCGAGCTCGACGTGCACCTTGGACTCCCGGGTCACCCGGTCGATCGTGCTGGTCCGGCTCATCGCGTGTCCTCCACTAGCGCCTCGGTGAATGCTGCCATCTCCGCAGGCGTGCCGACCGAGACCCGCAGCCAGCCGTCGGGGCCGGTCTCGCGGACGAGCACACCACGGTCGAGCAGGCCCTGCCACACGGCGTGGCGGTCGGCGAACCGGCCGAACAGCACGAAGTTCGCGTCGCTGTCGGCCACCTCGAAGCCGCGCTCCCGCAGCCAGCCGACCAGCCGGTCGCGCTCGTGGCGGAGCTCGTCGACGCGCCCGAGCAGCTCCTCGGCGTGGCGCAGCGCGGCCGAGGCGACGGCCTGGGTCACGGCGGACAGGTGGTAGGGCAGTCGCACCACCCGCATCGCGTCGCAGATCTCCGGCGCGGCGGCCAGGTAGCCCAGGCGCGCTCCGGCGAGTGCGAAGGCCTTGCTCATGGTCCGGGTCACGACCAGGTTGCGGTGCGACGCGAGGAGCTCCAGCGCCGAAGGAGTGCCGGCGCGCCGGAACTCGGCGTACGCCTCGTCGATGACGACCACGCCGTCGGGCACGAGCTCGCAGAGCGTGCCGATGACGTCGTGCGGAAGGGCGGTGCCGGTCGGGTTGTTCGGCGAGGGCAGCAGCACCACGCTCGGCCGCACCTCGGCGACGAGCTCCCGGGCATGCTCGAGGTCGAAGCCGAAGTCGTCACGTCGACGGCCGGCCACCCAGCCGGTCATGCTGTCGCGGGCGTACTCCGGGTACATCGAGTAGGTGGGCGCGAACGAGACCGCGGTGCGCCCCGGGCCGCCGAAGGCCTGCAGCAGCTGCAGCATCACCTCGTTGGAGCCGTTGGCCGCCCACACCTGCTCGGGAGCGACCACGACACCGGTCTCGCGGGCGAGGTAGTCGGCCAGGCCCTTGCGCAGCTCGGTGAACTCCCGGTCGGGGTAGCGGTTCAGGCTGCCGGCGACCTCGGCCACCGCTGCCGCGATGTCGGCGACCACCCGCGGCGAGGGCCCGTAGGGGTTCTCGTTGACGTTGAGCGCGACCGGCACGTCGAGCTGGGGAGCGCCGTACGGCGCGAGTCCACGCAGCTCCTCGCGCAGCGGCGGCCAGGGACTGCTCATCCGAGGCGCACCCGGACCGCGGCGCCGTGCCCGGGCAGGTCCTCGGCCTCGGCCAGGTTCACCACGTGTCCGGCCACCTCCTGCAGGCCGTCGCGGGAGTACTCCACCACGTGCACCGCGCGCAGGAACGCGCGCACCGACAGCCCCGAGGAGTGGCAGGCACAGCCCGCGGTGGGCAGCACGTGGTTGGAGCCGGCGCAGTAGTCGCCCAGCGAGACCGGCGCCCAGGCCCCGACGAAGACCGCTCCCGCGTTGCGGACCCGCGCGGCCACCGCGGCGGCGTCGGCGGTGTGGATCTCCAGGTGCTCGGCGGCGTAGGCGTTCACCACGTCGAGCCCCTGCTCGACGTCGTCCACCAGCACGATGCCGGACTGCTCGCCGGTCAGGGCCGTGCGGATCCGCTCGACGTGCTTGGTCGCCGCGACCTGCGGCTCGAGCGCGGCCTCCACCAGCTCGGCCAGCTCGGCGGAGTCGGTGACCAGGACCGAGGCGGCCAGCGGGTCGTGCTCGGCCTGGCTGATCAGGTCCGCGGCGACGTACGCCGGGTCGGCGCTGCTGTCGGCGAGGATCGCGATCTCGGTGGGGCCGGCCTCGGAGTCGATGCCGACGACGCCCTTGAGCAGCCGCTTGGCCGAGACCGTGTAGATGTTGCCCGGTCCGGTGACCAGGTCGACCCGTCGGCACGGGCCCGCACCGTAGGCGAACATCGCGATCGCCTGCGCCCCACCGACGGCATAGACCTCGTCGATGCCCAGCAGCGCGCAGGCGGCCAGGATCGTCGGGTGCGGGAGACCGCCGGCGTCGCGCTGCGGCGAGCTGGTCAGCGCGATCGAGGAGACCCCGGCCACCTGGGCCGGCACCACGTTCATCACGACACTGGAGACCAGCGGCGCCACGCCACCGGGCACGTAGAGGCCGACGCGGTCGACCGGCACCATCCGCTGGGTGACCCGAGCGCCGGGGCCGAGGTCGGTCACGGTGTCGGACTCGAGCTCGGCCTCGCAGGTCTCGCGCAGCCGGCGGATCGACTCCTCCAGCCCGGCGCGGACGTCGGGGTCGAGCGCCTCGAGGGCCGCCGTCAGCACCTCGACCGGCACGGCGATGTCGGCCTGCTCCACCCCGTCGAACTCGCTGGAGAACTCGCGGATCGCCTCGACCCCGCGGTCGCGGACCGCCTCGCAGATCGGCCGCACCACGTGCACCGCCGCGTCGACGTCGAAGTCGGCGCGGGGGACGAGGCTGCGGTAGTCGGGCGCAGCGCCGTCGCTGGTCACACCCCTGAGGTCGATCCGGCGCATCATGCGCCCCAGTCTAGGGTGGCCCGGCATGCCGCTCCGCGCCGGTTTCAGGCCGCGGACCCGTGCGGGGGCTAGGTTGAGGGCCGTGACGACGGTGCCGGTCTTCCCGCTGAACACGGTGTTGTTCCCGGGTGTCAGCACGCCGCTGCACGTCTTCGAGGAGCGCTACCGCCAGCTCGTGCTCGATCTGCTGGAGCTGACCGACCCGGTGCAGCGGGTCTTCGGGATCGTCGCGATCCGCGAGGGCTACGAGGTCGGCGACCACGGCGTGCAGTCGGTGCACCGCGTCGGCACGCTGGCCCAGCTCACCTCGGTCGAGCCCTACGACGACGGTCGCTTCGACATCGAGGTGACCGGCCGGGAGCGCTTCCGGATCACCGACCTCGACCCCACCGGCGACTACCTGCATGCCGAGGTGGAGCTGCTCGGCGATCGCGACGAGCCCGCTGCCCGCGACGAGGCGACCCGGGCCCTGGCCGCCTTCCACTCCTACCGGGCCCGGCTCAGCGACATCCGCGGGGGCCCGGTGCTGACCGGTGACCTGCCCGCCGATCCCGCCTACCTCTCCTACGCCCTGTCGGCCACCTGCCTGCTCACCCTCCGTGAGCGCCAGGCGCTGCTCGAGGCCGAGAGCGCCCACGAACGGCTCACCATGCTGCGGCACGGGCTCGGCGAGGAGATGCGTGCCATGCAGGCGTTGCCCTCCCTCCCGGCGACCGAGGTGGCCCGCACCCGCTGGTCCCCGAACTGACGGGCCCGGCTGCGGTGGCGAAGAAGCGCAAGGACCACGTCGGCACCCCCGCGACGGTCGCCCTGGACCGCGCCGGCGTGTCCTACACGGTGCACTCCTACGAGCACGACCCGGCGGCCTCGTCGTACGGCCTGGAAGCGGCGGCGGCGCTGGGCCTCGACCCGGCCTGCGTGCTCAAGACCCTGCTGGCGGACGTCGACGGCGCCCTGGTCGTGGCCGTGGTACCCGTGGCCGGGCAGCTGGACCTCAAGGGGCTCGCGGCGGCGGCCGGGGGCAAGCGAGCCACCCTGGCCGACCCGGCGCTCGCGGAGCGGGCCACGGGGTACGTCGTGGGTGGCATCTCGCCGTTCGGCCAGAAGCGCCGCCATCCCGCGGTGGTCGACCGGAGCGCCCTGGACTTCCCGGTCGTCTACGTCTCCGCGGGGCGGCGCGGGGTCGACCTCGGTGTCGCGCCGGAGGACCTGGTGCGGCTGCTCGAGGCCACCACGGCGGGGATCGGCCGCCCGCGCTGAGGCGCGTCGGGGCCGGGGGGCGTCAGTCGGTGGTCAGTTTGACGAGGAAGTGCCCGGTGTCGCCGTCGGTCCAGGAGCTCACGCCCAGGGCCCGCAGCGGAGCCAGGTTGGCTCGCACCTTCTGCACCTCCGCCGGCGGCGCGCCCTGCTTGCTGGCCAGGTCCAGCAGGGACGGCACCCACTTCGAGTCGAAGTCGAGGTAGAACACGCCGGCCGCGTTGCCGGCCTCGGGCACCACCTGCCGGAAGGTCTCGGACGCGCCGAGCCCTCCGGCGGAGAGCAGCGTGGTGGCGTAGGACTTCGACGAGGCGAGCGCGACGCGCCCGGCCCGGGCGCTCTCGGCCACCCCCAGCTGGTCCAGGGAGACACCCTGGCGCTCCTCGACCTTGTGGATCACGCCCTCGATCTTGCCGGTGTCACCGGTGATGGTGGCGCCGAGCGGGATGTCCGCGGGGCTCCGCACCGTGTGCAGGTCGGGCACCGCGCCACCGAGGGAGAACGTGAACGCCTCGCCGAGCAGGGTCTGGACGTCCTGCGGGAGCTGCAGCCCGGTCATCGTCTCCATCTGCGCGGCGAACTGGTCGGGGCCCTCCCCCGACGCGCCGGAGGCCTGGTCGACCAGGCGGGTGGCGAGGTCCCGCGGTGCGGACAGGCCGAAGGCCACGGCCGTGTCGGCGGGCAGCGCGGCGACCGCGGTGCCTGCCCGGGTGGACGTCGGAGTCGGCTTGTCGCTGCGGGCCACCGCCGCCAGCTCCATCCCGCCGTCGGCGAAGCGGACGGTGCCGCTGAGCCCGCGGAAGTGTGAGACCTGCTTGCGCGCGGTGAGCAGGTCGTGGGAGGAGAGCTGGCTGCCGGTGAGCTGGGAGAGGTGTCCGGCCAGGTAGTCGGCGGCCTTCGTGGCCACGTAGAAGTTCACCACTCCCCGGTCACCCACCTGCCCCTCGGCGCTGGTGAAGGCGGCGTCCGCGGAGAGCGGGGACTGCTGTCCGGCGGTGGCGATGGTGCGCGCGTGCTCGGCGCTGTCGGAGACGATGACGTAGCCGTCGGCGAACGCGTAGCCGAAGTCCGGGCCGGGGTGGCCGCAGCGCACGAGCCGCTGGATGCCGCTCCTCGCCTGCTGCTCGTCGGAGACCTGCACGGCCAGTGCCGGCGCCGGGCTGTTGCCCTGGAGGTCCACGGCCGCCAGTGCGGCCCGGTCGCCCAGCCAGGGCTCGACGTCCTTGGCGAAGTCGACGCTGCTGCAGCCGGAGCCCTTGACGAGCTCGTCGTAGAGCGCCTTGCGCGGGTCGTCGTTGCTGAGCTTCTGGTCCAGCGCCGGGAACTTGCGCAGGGTCCGGTACGCCGCCACCTTCTGCGAGGCGGAGGGGTCCATGTCGATGCTGATCTCGGCCAGGGTCGAGGCCGGCAGCACCTCCTCGGGCTGCGGCCCGTGACCGCCGAGCACGTACGCGGCGGCCCACGCACCGCCGCCGAGCACCGCGACCACCGCCACCGACGCCGCGGCCAGGACAGCGGTGCGCCGGCCCCGGGGCTGGCCTCCCGTGGGTTGGGCGGTGTCGGGCTGGTCAGACATGGTTTCCCCCGTTTTGTGGTGGTTGTCCGCCGGAGCCTAGCGGTTGTCGGCCGCCGTGCCCCACAGAACGCCGACAGCACCGAGCAGCGCCGCCATCGGCCAGACCAGCTGGGCGCCCTGGGCGCTCAGGGCCAGCTGCACGGGGGCGTGCTGGCCGGCCGCGAGCCGGCCCAGCACCTCCTTGGGCGAGGCCGGCCCCAGCCACAGCCCCAGCCGGGCGGCCAGCCAGCCGGCCAGGCCGGCACCGCAGGCGACCAGCAGGACGGTGAAGATGGGGTCGCGCCGCCGCCAGGCGGTCAGCACGACACCGCTGACCACTCCGAAGCCGACCGCCAGCACGAAGTACCAGCCGTCCACCGCCACGCGCTTCCCCAGCTGCACGGGGTTCATCTCCGCGCCGGTGTGGGTGCGGGTGAAGACCGGCAACGGGGTGACCTGCCACCAGACCACCGCTGCCACCACGGCCGAGACCACGAACCAGGCCAGCACGACGCCCGCGTCGCGCAGCACCGGCGCGGCGACCGAACGGACCGAGGACTCCTCGCTCATGACAGGCACCCCGGACCGAGCAGCTGCTTGAGGTCGGCGAAGAGCGCCGGCGTGGGCGTGACCCGCAGCCGGTCGTCGAGGCGCAGCAGCTTGGTCGACCCACGGGCGAGCAGCCGCAGGCGCACCTCGGTGACCCCCGGGTGGGTGCGCAGGATCTCCTTGAGCTGTTCGACCACCGGCGCCGTGCACCGGGTGACCGGGAGCGACAGCTCGACCGGGCCCACGCCACCCTTCGCGAGGTCGGGGGCGGTGACCTCCTGGCCGTGCAGCTCGGGCTGCTCCTTGCTGCGCGAGAGCCGGCCCTTGACCGTCACCACGGTGTCCTCGACGAGCAGGGTGCTCGCGAGCTGGTAGGCGCTCGGGAACAGCAGCACGTCGATGGCGCCCTCGAGGTCCTCCAGGGTGACCATCGCCCAGGCGTCGCCCCGTTTGGTCACCTTGCGCAGGACGGTGGTGACCAGGCCGCAGACGGTGACCGTGGCCCCGTCGGGACGCTCCTCGTCGGCGAGCAGGTGGCCGATGGTGCAGTCGGCGGCGTTGGCCAGCACGTGCTCGAGCCCCTGCAGGGGGTGGTCGGACACGTAGAGCCCGAGCATCTCCCGCTCGTGCGCCAGCAGCGTCTGCTTGTCCCACTCCTCGATGTCGGGGATCACGATCGCGACGCCCCAGTCGCCGGAGCCGGCGTCCTCGTCGAGGCCCGCGAAGAGTGAGTCCTGGCCGATCGCCTCGTTGCGCTTGATGTCGACGTACTGGTCGACCGCGGACTCGTGGATGGTGACCAGCGCCCGGCGGCGGTGGGACAACGAGTCGAACGCCCCGGACTTGATCAGCGACTCGACCACCCGCTTGTTGCACACCTGCGGCGGCACCTTGCCCATGAAGTCGGCGAAGTCGGTGTAGCGACCCTTCTCGCGTCGCGCCGCGACGATCTGTTCCACCACGTTGCCGCCGACGTTGCGCACCGCAGTCAGGCCGAAGCGGATGTCCTCGCCCACCGGGGTGAAGTTGGCCTCGGACTCGTTGACATCGGGCGGCAGCACCTTGATCTTCATCCGGCGGCACTCGTTGAGGTAGACCGCCATCTTGTCCTTGTCGTCCTTGACCGACGTCAGGAGCGCGGCCATGTACTCCGGGGCGTAGTGCTGCTTGAGGTAGGCCGTCCAGTAGGACACCAGCCCGTAGGCCGCCGTGTGGGCCTTGTTGAAGGCGTAGTCGGAGAACGGGACGAGCACGTCCCACAGCGCCTTGACCGCCTGGTCGGAGTAGCCGTTGGCGCGCATGCCCTCGGAGAACGGGACGTACTCGGCGTCGAGCACCTCCTTCTTCTTCTTGCCCATGGCGCGCCGCAGCAGGTCCGCGTTGCCGAGCGTGTAGCCGGCAAGCTTCTGCGCGATCTCCATCACCTGCTCCTGGTAGATGCATAAGCCGTGCGTGTCCCCCAGGATCGGCTTGAGTGCCTCTTCCATCTCCGGTTGCAGCTTGCCCTTGAGCTGCGGGTCGAGCGGGATGGCCTCCTGCTTGCCGTTCTTGCGCAGGGCGAAGTTGGTGTGGGCGTTGACGCCCATCGGGCCGGGTCGGTAGAGCGCGAGGGCCGCCGAGATGTCCTCGAAGTTGTCCGGCTGCATCTGCCGCAGCAGGGTGCGCATGCCGCCGCCGTCGAGCTGGAACACGCCGAGGGTGTCGCCCCGACCGAGCAGCTCATAGGTCTTGGCGTCGGTCATGTCCTTCGAGAGCGCCTCGAGGTCGAGGTCGAAGTTGCGGTTCATCTTCACGTTCTCGACCGCGTCGTCGAGGATCGTGAGGTTGCGCAGGCCGAGGAAGTCCATCTTGACCAGGCCGAGCGTCTCGCAGGTCGGGTAGTCGAACTGCGTGATGATCTGCCCGTCCTGCTCGCGGCGCATGATCGGGATGAGGTCGAGCAGCGGCTCGCTCGACATGATCACGCCGGCAGCGTGCACGCCCCACTGCCGCTTCAGGCCCTCCAGTCCCTTGGCGGTCTCGACGACCTCCTGGGCCTGCTGGTCCTCCTCGACGAGGGCGCGGAACTCGTTGCCCTCGGCGTAGCGCGGGTGCTCTGGGTCGTAGATGCCGGACAGCGGCACGCCCTTGCCCATGACATCGGCGGGCATCGCCTTGGTGAGCCGCTCGCCCATCGAGAACGGGTGGCCCAGCACCCGCGAGGCGTCCTTGACGGCCTGCTTGGCCTTGATCGTGCCGTAGGTGACGATCTGGGCGACGCGCTCCTCGCCGTACTTCTCGGTGACGTACTTGATGACCTCACCACGCCGGCGCTCGTCGAAGTCGACGTCGAAGTCGGGCATGGACTTGCGCTCGGGGTTGAGGAAGCGCTCGAAGATCAGCCCGTGCGGGATGGGGTCGAGGTCGGTGATCCGCATCGCGTAGGCGCACATCGAACCGGCGCCCGAGCCACGGCCCGGACCCACCCGGATGCCGTTGCGCTTGGCCCAGTTGATGAAGTCGGCAACGACAAGGAAGTATCCTGGATACCCCTTACCGACGATCACCTCTTCCTCGTACTTGGCCTGTTCGCGGGCGTAGTCGGGCACCCCTTCCGGGAACCGCTCGCGCAGGCCCTTCTCGACCTCCTTGATGAACCAGCTGGTCTCGTCCTCCCCTTCCGGCACCGGGAACCGGGGCATGTAGCGCCCCTCGCCCTCGGTGAACGAGACGTTGCAGCGCTCGGCGATCGCCAGGGTGTTGTCGCAGGCCTCCGGCAGCTCACGCCACACGTGGCGCATCTCAGCCGCGGACTTGAGGTAGAACTCGTCGGCGTCGAACTTGAACCGGCCCGGGTCCATCATCGTCGAACCGGACTGCACACACAGCAGTGCCGCGTGCGCCTTGGCGTCCTCGGCGTTGGTGTAGTGCAGGTCGTTGGTGGCGACGAGCGGGAGGTTCAGGTCGCGCGCCAGCCGCAGCAGCTCCTTCTGGACGTCGCGCTCGATGCCGAGGCCGTGGTCCATCAGCTCGCAGTAGAAGTTCTCCGCACCGAAGAGGTCCCGGAACTCCGCCGCGGCCTCGCGCGCCTCGGCATACTGCCCCAGCCGCAGGCGGGTCTGGATCTCGCCGGACGGGCACCCAGTGGTGGCGATGAGCCCGTCACCGTAGGTCTGCAGCAGCTCACGGTCCATGCGCGGCTTGAAGTAGTAGCCCTCCAGCGACGCGAGCGAGGCCATGCGGAACAGGTTGTGCATGCCGTTGTTGTTGCGCGCCAGCAACGTCATGTGGGTGTAGGCACCCGAGCCCGAGACGTCGTTGCGTCCCCCGTCGGCGAACTTCACCCGGGTCTTGTCGCTGCGGTGCGTGCCCGGCGTGAGGTAGGCCTCGACACCGATGATCGGCTTGATGCCGTGCTTGGTCGCCTTCTTCCAGAACTCGTAGGCCCCGAAGACGTAGCCGTGGTCGGTCGTGGCGACGGCCGGCATACCCATCCGTGCGGCCGACTCGCACAGCTCGTCGATGCGCGCCGCGCCGTCGAGCATGGAGTACTCCGTGTGCACGTGCAGGTGCGCGAAGTTCTGGTCGGGAGCGGGCTGGGAGGACATCGAGGATGATCCTAAACGTCGCCACCGACGCCGGTATGACGGCACGCGGGTGGCCGTCGAACCCCTCCTCCGCGCCCCGGCCGCTTGCGAGTCTTTGGGACGTTTCGGCTGCTGGGGCGTCCGAGATGTCCCTAAGACTCGCGGGGTGGCCGGTCAGTGGCGGGCCCGGTCGAGGGCGGCCTGCAGGTCCTCGGGGTAGGGGCTGGTGAAGGTGACGTACTCGCCGCTGCCGGGGTGCTCGAAGCCGAGCCCGACGGCGTGCAGCCACTGTCGCTGCAGGCCCAGGCGGGCGGCCAGGACCGGGTCGGCGCCGTAGGTCAGGTCGCCGGCAAGCGGGTGGTGGACCGCGGCGAAGTGCACGCGGATCTGGTGGGTGCGCCCCGTCTCGAGGTGGATGTCGAGCAGCGAGAGGGAGCGGAACGCCTCGAGCAGCTGGTAGTGGGTGGTGCTCGGCTTGCCGCTGCTCATCACGGCGAACTTGTAGTCGTGCCCGGGGTGACGACCGATGGGCGCCTCGATGGTGCCCTCGAGCGGGTCGGGGAGGCCTTGGACGAGGGCGTGGTAGGTCTTGTCGACCCGGCGCTGCTTGAAGGCGCGCTTGAGCACGGAGTAGGCCCGCTCGCTCTTGGCCACGACCATGAGGCCGCTGGTGCCGACGTCCAGCCGGCTGACGATGCCCTGCCGCTCCGACGCACCGGAGGTCGAGATGCGGTAGCCGGCCGCCGCGAGGCCGCCGACCACGGTGGGCCCGCTCCAGCCGACGCTGGGATGCGCCGCGACCCCCACCGGCTTGTCCACCACCACGATCTCGGTGTCGTCGTGGATGACGGTCATGCCGGGCACCGGCTCCGCGTCGACGGGGACCTCCTGGCTGCCGGGCTCGGGCAGGGTCACCTCGAGCCAGTCACCGGCGCGCACCCGGTGGGACTTGCCCACCGGCCGCTGGTCCAGCAGGACCGACCCGGTGGCCGCGAGGTCGGCTGCTCGCGTGCGGGACAGCCCGAACAGCCGCGCCAGGGCGGCGTCCACCCGCTCCCCCTCCAGGCCGGACGGCACGGGGAGGGTGCGGACTTCAGCCATCCGAGGCCTCGTGCTTCCCGTCGGCGGATCGCCGCCCGTCGACCCCGATGCCGCGCAGCGCGAGCAACACGATGAGCACGGCCGCGCACACGATCGAGGAGTCAGCGACGTTGAAGATCGGCCAGTGCGGGAGCTGCAGGAAGTCCACGACGTGGCCTCGTCCGGGGCCCGGCGGCCGGATCATCCGGTCCGTGAGGTTGCCGCACGCGCCTCCGAGCAGCAGGCCGAGCGCCCACGCCCAGCCCCAGCTGTGCAGCCGACGCACCGTGTAGAGGATCGCGACCACAACCCCCACGGCGATGAGGGTGAGCAGCCACGTGGCGCTCGTGGCCATCGAGAAGGCCGCACCCGGGTTGTTGATGAGGTTCAGCCGCAGGACCGACCCCACGAGGTCTTGCGGCTGACCGGGAGTGAGGTGGCCGACCGCCCAGGCCTTGGTGGCGCGATCGAGGGCATAGACCACCACGGCCACCAGCACGAGGGTGATGACGAGCGGCCGACGACGCCCGACCGGGCGATCTGTGCTCTGGGTCGAACCGGGGTCGGGCGTCGGCGCCGAGCTCAGCGGCGCTCCTGTTTCTGTTTGCATGACACACACAGGGTCGCACGAGGGAAGGCCTGGAGGCGAAGCTTGCCGATGGGGTTGCCGCACGACTCGCACGTTCCGTAGGTCTTGCCGGCGATCCGCTCCAGGGCGTGCAGGCTCTGTTCGAGCATGACCCGGGAGTTGTTCGCCACGGACATCTCGTGCTCGCGCTCGAAGGTCTTGGTGCCGGCATCGGCCTGGTCCTCACCGGCGCCGTCCCCGGCGTCCCGCATCAGGCCGACCAGCTCGACCTCCGCCTCGTCGATCTCCAGCTCGAGCCGGGCGACGTCGGCCTCGAGCTCAGCCTTCACGGCACCGAGCTCGGCTGCGGTCCACGGGGCCTCGTCCTCCCGGACCGGCAGTGCCCTGGCCGTGCCGTTGATCGGGGTCGCGGCGTCCGCTCCCCGGCCTGGGGCAGCCGCCGTCTTCCGCGGGGTCTTGGCGACCGCCTTCTTCGTGGTCGACGTCGTGGCTGCGGCCTTCTTCGTGGGGGCCTTCGTCGCCGCCTGCCCCGTGTTCTTCTTCGTGGTCGCCTTCTTCGGGGGGTTGGCGCTTGCCTTCGTGGAGCTCTTCGCCGCCGTCTTGCTCGTGGCCTTCTTGGTGGCCGCCTTCTTGGTGGTCGTCTTCTTCGTGGTCGGCTCCTTCGCGGAGGCCTTCTTCGCGGCGGCCTTCTTCGCGGCGGACTTCTGTGTAGCAGGACTCGTCGTGCTGGACTGTGGGGCGGCGCCCGGGGCAGCGGACTTCTTCCGCGTGGACGGTGCGACGGTCTGCCGGCCCGCTGACTTCTTGCCGGTCGACCCGGCACTGTTGGCCGCGGGCTTGGCCGTGCCCTTCGCTGCGCGCGTGGCTGTCCCCTTCGTCGCACTCGCGGCGGCCGCTGCCTTTGTCGGTGCTGCCTTTGCCGGCGCTGCCTTCGCCGACGCGGCCTTCCGGGCAGGGGTCTTGCTCGCCGCCGTCTTGCTCGCGGCGGTCTTCGTGGCGGCCGACTTCTTCGCCGTGGTCCTCGTGCTCATGGTCGTGCTCGCCGACGTCTTCTTCGCCGGGGTGACCTTCGCCCCAGCCCGCTTCCCGCCGCCCCCCGAGCCGGCCGACCGCGGCCGGCCGCTCCCGGCACCGTCGGCAGCCGTCCCCTTCTTCACAGCCATGTCGCCCTTCCGGTCATGCCACGGTGCCCGCACGGCCAACGCGGCTCCTCGGTCGTCGCCGCTGGCGCAGACACAGCGGTCAGGTGGCGCTGACAATAGGACGTCCCCCTCGCTTGCTCAACGGCGCGACACGCAATCGTTACGCGTGTCGCGCCGCGGAGCGCGCGAGGAACGGACAGCAACCGCGCCGGGGCGAGCGGCACACCGGCGGGGAGCAGGTGGACGGACGGCTCAGCCGTGCTGCCGCTCGGCCGATCCGCCGGGGCCGGGCTGCGCGGCCGCGTCACCCTGCGGGGCGGAGGGCGCAACGGCGATCTTCTCCAGCTCGCCGAGCTGCTCCTGCAGGTAGCTCTTCAGCCGGGCTCGGTAGTCGCGCTCAAAGCCTCGCAGCCGGTCGATCTGCTTCTGCAGCTCGCTGCGCTCGCGGGCGAGCTCCTCGAGCACGGCCTGCTTCTTCTGTTGCGCCTCGGCGATCATGCCGGTGGAGCGGTCCCGGGCCTCGGTGATCATCGACTCGTGCCGGCTGGTGGCCTCGGCGATCAGTTCGTCGTGCCGGGACTTGCCAGTGCTCATCAGCTCGTCGTGCTTGCGCTGGGCGGTGGAGACGAGCTCGTCGTGGCGGGCCTGGGCCTTCGCCAGCAGGTCGTCGTGCTGCTTCTTGCCGGTGGAGAGCAGCTCGTCGTGCTTGCTCTGCCCGTCCGCGAGGAGCTTGTCGTGCTTCTCCTGACCCTCCCGAGCGAGCCGCTCACCGGTGGACTTGCCAGCCGAGACGTGCTCGTCGTGGAGCCGCTGGGCCAGCGCAATGACGCCGGCGGCGTCACCGGTGGCTGCGGCGGGAGCAAGCTTCGCGGTGTCGGTGCCGGCGGTCTGTGCTCCCGAGCCCTCGCCGCTGGTGTCAGCGGTGCCAGCGCCCTGGGTGCGCGCGGCCTCCAGCTCGCGCTGCAGCTCGGCCACCTGCTCCTCGGCCCGGGCGCGCGCCTCCTCGGCCTTCTTCAGCTCCCCGTCAGCGGTGGCGGCACCAGCCGCACCAGCCGCGGCGGGCGGGGCCACAGCGGAGCCCTTGCTCTTGCGGCACTCCTCGAGCTGTTGGGTGAGCTGCTCGTTCTCGCCGGTCAGCCGACGCAGCTCGGTCACCACCTCGTCGAGGAAGTCATCGACCTGGCTCTCGTCATAGCCACGGCGGAACTGCGTGGCCGCAAAACTCTTGTTGACCACGTCCTCGGGAGTCAACGCCATCAAGACACCTCAGGGAGACAGGCCGCACAGCACCGCCCACGAGCTGGGGAGGGTGGGGGCGGACGCCGCGCGGCGGCGGATGTTTCCGCCTCAGACTAGACGATGGCCAGCAGCACCCACACCACGAGCAGCAGCACCATGAACGCGAGGTCGAGCTGCACGTTGCCCAGCCGCAGTGGCGGGATGACCTTGCGGACCACCTTCAGCGGGGGGTCGGTGATGGTGTAGACCCCCTCGGCCACCACCAGCATGGGTCCCCGCGGGCGCCACTCCCGCGCCAGGACCTGGACCCAGTCCAGCACGAGCCGCCCGATGAGCACGAGGAGGAACAGGTAGAGCAGGATCCGGATGATCTCGAGGAGGACGGCCATGGAGTCAGTGTGCGGTGGCGGCTGCAGCCGGTGTCCGCCGGGTCACCGGCACGCGTGACGCGGCGGGGCGCGCCTGTGCGGTGCCGGTGACCCGGCGCCCGGTCAGCTCTGGTTGAACAGGCCTCGGGTCGACTTGGGGTTCGCCGGCTCGGAGCCCTCGACCTCGATGTGCGACGGCGAGAGCAGGAAGACCTTGCTGGTCACCCGCTCGATCGACCCGTGCAGGCCGAAGACCAACCCGGCCGCGAAGTCGACGAGCCGCTTGGCATCGGAGTCGTCCATGTCGGTGAGGTTCATGATCACCGGCACGCCTTCGCGGAAGCTCTCGCCGATGTTCTTGGCCTCGTTGTAGGTGCGGGGGTGAATCGTCGTGATCCGGGTCAACGTGCCCACCTCGTGGTCGCGGACGACGCGAGCCACCGGCGTGCGCTGCGGCAGGTGGGTCACCGGCGCCGGGCGCTCGCTGCGGGAGGGCTCCTCCCGCACGTCGCGGGCCGCCTCTCGACGGTCGTCCTCGTCCTGCCACTCGCCTGCGTAGGCGTCGTCGTAGTCGTCGTACTGCTCGTCCGCCTCGGCCAGACCGAGGTACTCCATGGTCTTGCGCAGTGCCCCCGCCATAGGACCGGCTCCTGTTCTCTCGTGCCTGCTCGCGTGATCGCCCCAAGAGCCGCTCACGACTCCTGCACCGTCGCCGTCGACCCGTCCTCACGGCTCCTCCGACGTCGCCGGCTCGACGCTACCGAAGCGGGGGCCGCGAGCCGAGGATTGCCGAGCCGACACGCAGGTGTGTCGCGCCGTGGGCCACCGCAGCCTCGAGGTCACCGCTCATCCCTGCGGAGATCCAGTTCGCCTGCGGATGCCGGGCCCGTATGCCGTCCGCCACCTCCCGCAGGCGCGCGAACCCGGGTGCCGGGTCGGCTCCCAGCGGCGCGACGGCCATGACGCCGCGCAGCACGAGGTGCTCGGAGTCGGCGACGGCGTCCGCGAGCGCCGCGGCCTGCTCCGGGCTCGCGCCACCGCGCCCCCCACCGGACTCCTGATCGCGCAGGTCGACCTGGACGAGCGCCGCGAGCCGACGTCCGGCGCGCGCCGCGCCCTTGTCGAGCGCGCGGACCAGCTTCGGGCGGTCCACCGAGTGCACGACGTCGGCGTAGCCGGCGACCGAGCTGGCCTTGTTGGTCTGCAGCTGACCGATGAAGTGGACGGTCAGCCGCCCCCGCAGGTCCGCCAGCTCAGCGATCTTCTCCGCCGCCTCCTGGTCGCGGTTCTCGCCGATGTCCGCCACGCCCAGGCTCGCCAGGGCACGGACGTCGGAGGACGGGAAGTACTTGGTGACCACGACGAGGTGCACCTCGGCCGGGTCCCGGCGGGACGTCATACAGGCGCGGTCGATGCGGTCGCAGACCTCGGTGAGGCGCGAGCGCAGCTCGGCGGTGCGCGCCGCGTCGGGCACGCCGGCAGACGGAGGGGCGCTCACCGGGTGTCCCCCGGCGTCGCGTCGAGCAGGTGCACGACGCCGCAGAAGCGGCCGGTCCGGTGGTCGCGCCGGTAGGAGTACAGGGCGTCGGACTCGCGGGTGCAGCCGGGGACCCAGCGCAGCCGTACCCCTGCCTCGCGCAGCTGCTCGACGACCGCGCCGGCGACGTCGATGGCCGGGGTCCCCTCGCGGCTGACGGACGCGGCGACCGGGGTCACCCGTGCTGCGGCGTCGCGCAGCTCGGCCGGCACCTCGTAGCAGCGGGGGCACACCGACGGGCCGACGACCGCCTCGAGGTCGCGGGCGCCCAGGTCGCGCATCGCCTCCACGGCCGCCGTCGCGACGCGGGCCATCATCCCCGGACGTCCTGCGTGCACCGCACCGACGACGCCCCGGCGGCGGTCGGCGAGCAGCACCGGGGTGCAGTCGGCGACCAGGACGACGAGGGCGAGACCGGGGTGGCGTGTGACCAGGGCGTCGGCGCGCGGGGCCTCGCCGGTCCCCGGGCCGTCGACCACGGAGACGTCGGCGCCGTGGACCTGGTGCATGAACACCAACCGGTCCGGCGTGAGCCCGAGCTCCTGCGCCAGCAGCGCCCGGTTGGCGGTGACCGTCTCGGGATCGTCACCGACGTGGCGACCGAGGTTCAGCCCCTGGCAGGGACCGGTGCTCAGGCCGCCGTCACGGTCGGTGAAGCCCCACTCCAGCCGGCTCCCGGGCGGCTCGACCAGCCGCTCTCGCCACCAGAACACGGACTACCGAGAAATGCGCGTGCCGCTGCGGTCGCGGGACTACTTGAGGAAGTCCGGGACGTCGAGGTCGTCGCCCTCGTCGAAGCTCACCGAGCGCGGCGGGCGCTGGACGTCCTGCTGGGGACGCTGCGGCTCCTGACGGGGCGCCTGCTGGCCCTGCTGGGCCGGGGCACCCTGCTGCGGCGCGGCCGGCTGCTGGGGCTGCTGGCCCCCGGGGGCCGGCTGCCCCTGACCCGCCGGCTGACCCTGCTGGGGCGCCTGCTGTGGCACGCCCTGCACGGGGCGCTGCTGCGGAGCGTGACCACCCTGGGTCGGCTGGGCCTGGCCCTGCTGCCCCTGCCCGGTGGCCGGGGCGCCGGACTGCCCCACGCCGGGCACCTGGTGGCCCTGCTGGGACCGGTTGCTGCCCTGGATCTGGCCGAGCGCCCGCTCGTCGCCGCGTCGCTGCGGGGACCCACCGTCGAAGCCGGCGGCGATCACGGTGACCCGCACCTCGTCGCCCAGCGCGTCGTCGATCACCGCACCGAAGATGATGTTGGCCTCGGGGTGGGCCGCCTCCTGCACCAGTCGGGCGGCCTCGTTGATCTCGAACAGGCCGAGGTCGGAGCCGCCCTGCACCGAGAGCAGGACGCCGTGCGCGCCGTCGATGCTCGCCTCGAGCAGCGGGGAGGAGATGGCCAGCTCGGCGGCCTGCACGGCGCGGTCCTCACCCCGGGCCGAGCCGATGCCCATGAGCGCCGAACCGGCGCCCTGCATGACCGACTTGACGTCGGCGAAGTCGAGGTTGATCAGGCCGGGGGTGGTGATCAGGTCCGTGATGCCCTGCACACCGGAGAGCAGCACCTGGTCAGCGCTGCGGAACGCGTCCAGCATGCTCACCGCCCGGTCGCTGATCGACAGCAGCCGGTCGTTGGGGATGACGATGAGGGTGTCGACCTCTTCGCGCAGCGTCGTGATGCCGGACTCGGCCTGGTTGGCGCGGCGCCGGCCCTCGAAGGTGAACGGCCGGGTCACGACGCCGATGGTCAGCGCGCCGAGCGACTTGGCGATCTTGGCGACGACCGGGGCGCCACCGGTGCCGGTGCCGCCGCCCTCGCCGGCGGTGACGAAGACCATGTCGGCCCCCTTGAGGACCTCCTCGATCTCCTCCGCGTGGTCCTCGGCGGCCTTGCGCCCGACCTCCGGGTCGGCGCCGGCACCGAGGCCGCGGGTCAGCTCCCGGCCCACGTCGAGCTTGACGTCGGCGTCGCTCATCAGCAGCGCCTGTGCGTCGGTGTTGATCGCGATGAACTCCACACCCTTGAGTCCGACCTCGATCATCCGGTTGATCGCGTTCACCCCGCCGCCGCCGATGCCGACGACCTTGATGACCGCGAGGTAGTTCTGTGGTGCTGCCACGGGTGAGGCCTCTTTCATGCGCTGGGAAGCGGGTGTGCTGCTCGGATGGTGCTCACGTGCACTGCCCGGACCACGCTGGCGTTGCCACCCCGTCCGGCGAGGAACCGGCCAGGTCCAGTGCACGTGCGAGTGGCATCGTACGCGACCGCCCCGGGGCTCGCGCTACTGTCCACCTCAACTTCAGGATGAGCCCTACTTCACGACGGGCTGGTCGGGCGCGCTCACGTCGACCGAGGTCGGCCTCGCGCCGTGCCCCGGACGCAGCTGCAGCAACGTGCCCAGCACGCGCGCCTTGAGCGGACCGTCGCCGCCCACGCCCCAGTGCACGTGGACCGTGCCCACCTCGAAGCTCACGTCCTCCCGGCCGCGCACGGACACCCGCTCGACCTTGTCCTGCAAAGCGGCGGGCAGGTCCCGCAGGGCGTCTGCGGCGGCGCGCAGGGCGGTCTGCGTGTCCGCTCCGGTGACCCCTTCGAGGGTGACGGTGGGCAGGTGCCGCACCCCCTTCCCGGCAGGTCCCGCCGCGGTGTAGGCGACGCCGAAGCGATCCACAACCTCAGGTTGACCTTGAGGGTTCTGCAGCACCATCACGGGGTGGCGCGGGGTGACGTGGATGACCACGGTGGAGGGCCACGCCCGGCTGACCGTGGTCGTCTCGATGGTGCCCGACGCCAGGACGCGCCCGACGATGGACGGCAGGTCCACCGCCACCAGCTGTTGCCCCATCGGGACCTTGGCTGCGGCGCGCACCGCGCTCGCCTGCCCCTGTCGGGCACCCTCGACCTCGACGTGACGGACCGTGAACAGCGGGCTGAACCACACCAGCCAGCCGACCAGGGCGGCGACCACCACGGCGGCCACGGCCGCCCACACCCACCGGCGGGGGCGGCGTCGGACGGTCACCGTCCGTGCCGCGAGCCGGTCGCCGGCGGTGCGTTCGCGGAGGGCTCCCTTGAGCGCCATCGTCAGCGGATCCCCTCGGCCAGGTGGCGAGCGACGGCCTGCTCGGCGTGCCGGGTGCGCTGCTCCTGCTGGGCCGGCTGCTCGCGCTGCTCTTCTGCGGCGTGCTGCTCGGCGAGCAGACCGAGCACCTCGGGGCCCACGAGGGTCACGTCGCCCGCGCCGACCGTGAGCACGAGGTCACCCGGACGCACCAGGGCCGCGACACACGGCGCGACTGCCTGCCAGGACGGCTCGTAGACGACCCTGCCGGGCCCGTGCACCCGGTCGGCCACCAGGGCCGCCGTGACGCCGGGCAACGGGTCCTCGCGGGCGGCGAAGATCTCCATGACGACGACGACGTCGGCGAGGCTCAGGGCCTGCGCGAGCTCGGCGGCGAAGTCGCGGGTCCGGGTGTACAGGTGGGGCTGGAAGACCACCACGAGCCGGCCGTCGTCGCCGACGAGACGCTTGCCCGTGCGCACGACCGCGGTGACCTTGCCGGGGTTGTGCGCGTAGTCGTCGATGACGCGGACTCCCTGGACCTCGCCCTTGGGCTCGAACCGGCGCCGGGTGCCCGTGAAGCCGGCGAGCCCCTCGAGCACGACCGTGGGCTCCTGCCCGAGGCCGACGGTCGCCGCGACGTAGGCGGCAGTGGCATTGAGCAGGTTGTGCTCGCCCGGCACGCCGATGCGCAGCGCGCGGTCGGGGGCGCCGGCCTGGTGCAGCGTCGCCCACGCCTGCAGGTCACGTCCACCGAGCCCGGTGATCCGCACGTCGGCGTCGGCCGCCTCGCCGTAGGACACCACCCGGGTGCCGCCTGCGCGCACCCGCTCAGCGAGCTGCCGTGCGCCGGGGTCGTCGGCGCAGGTCACGAGGACCCCGCCCGGCCGGATGGTGCCGGCAAACCTCTCGTAGGCCTGCTGCACGTGGGCATAGTCGCCGTAGAAGTCGAGGTGGTCGGGCATGACGTTGGTGACGATCGCCACCTCCGGGTGGTAGACCACGAATGACCCGTCGCTCTCGTCGGCCTCGGCCACGAAGACGTCCCCGGTGCCGTAGTGCGCGTTGGTGCCGAGCCGGGCCAGCTCGCCGCCGACCGCGAACGACGGGTCGACGCCGCAGTGCTGGAGCGCCACGGTGAGCATGGACGTGGTCGTGGTCTTGCCGTTGGCGCCGGCCACCGCGACCCGCCGCTGCCCGCGCATCACCGAGGCGAGCCCTTGGGAGCGGTGCAGCACCCGCAGCCCGCGTTGCCGGGCCGCCGCCAGTTCGGGGTTGTCGTCGCGGATGGCTGACGACAGCACCACCGTGTCGACGCCTTCGAGGTGGGAGGCGTCGTGGCCGATGTGCACGAGGGCTCCCTCCGTGCCGAGCGCGCGGGTCACCAACGACTCCCGGGCGTCCGAGCCGGTGACCTGCAGGCCCTGGGCCAGCATGATGCGGGCGACGCCGGACATGCCCGCACCGCCGATCGCGATGAAGTGCACGTGCCCCAGCTCGGCCGCGGGCGGAACCGGCTCCTCGAACCGGAAGCGGTCGTTGGTGCCGTTGCTCATGCGCTCGCCGACCCCACGC
This sequence comes from Segeticoccus sp., assembly GCF_035708005.1. Lineage (NCBI taxonomy): Bacteria > Bacillati > Actinomycetota > Actinomycetes > Micrococcales > Intrasporangiaceae > Segeticoccus > Segeticoccus sp. Next base: position 31,487 of record NZ_DASSTI010000169.1, read on the forward strand.
GCGCGGCGGTTGCCGCCTGCTCGACCAGGTCGGCGAGCCGCTCGTCGGCGTCCCGGCTGCCGATGCCGGCGGCCGCCGCGGCGAGCGAGCGCAGCCGCTCGGCGTCCCCGAGCAGCGGCACCAGCTCCTGCCGCACCCAGTCAGGGGTGACGTCGTCGTTGGCCACGAGCAGGCCTCCCCCGGCGCCGACGACGTCGGCGGCGTTGAGGCGCTGCTCGCCGTTGCCCACGGGCAGGGGCACGTAGACGGCGGGCAACCCCACCGCGGTCAGCTCGCAGACCGTGTTGGCCCCCGCCCGGGCGACCACGAGGTCGGCCGCGGCATAGGCGAACTCCATCTGGTCGGCATACGGGCGCACGACGTAGGGCGGGCCCTCCCCCGCGTCGGGCGCGGGCTCGGGGACGAACTCCTTGCCCTCGCCGGTGAGGTGCAGCACCTGCACCCCGGCGGCCCGCAGCGAGGGCACCGCCGCTGCGAACGCGTCGTTGAGGCGCTGCGCCCCCAGGGAACCGCCGGTGACCAACAGGGTGGGGTGGCGGTCCTGCAGGCCGAAGTGCGCGAGCGCCTTGGTGCGCACGGAGCCCCGGTCGAGGGTCGTGATCTCGCGGCGGAGCGGCATACCGATGACGTGGGCGTGCGGCAGCCGGGTGGAGGCGAAGGTGGTGGCGACGTGCGGGGTGAACCGGGCGCCCAGCCGGTTGGCCAGCCCCGGTCGGGCGTTCTGCTCGTGGATCACGAGGGGCAGCCCCCGGCGCCGCGCGGCCAGGTAGGCCGGCGTGGAGACGTAGCCGCCGAAGCCGACGACGACGTCCGCCGCCACCTGCTCGATGATCCGGCCGGTGCTGAGCACGGCACCGCGCAGCGCGTGTGGCAGCCGCGCCAGGGCGGCGCCGGGGCGACGGGGGAAGGCGACCTTGGGGATGGTGCGCAGCTCGTAGCCGCGGGCCGGCACGAGGCGGGCCTCCAGCCCCTCCTCCGTGCCGAGCACGGTGATGCGCACGTCGGGGTGGCGCCGGCGCAGGCAGTCGGCCAGCGCGAGCAGCGGGGAGACGTGCCCCGCCGACCCGCCTCCGGCGAGGACGACGGACCGCAGGGAGCCCTCGCCGCGCGGTTCCCTCGACGTCGGTGTCATTCGTCCTCCTGCCGCTGCCGCGAGACCACCGCGAGCGTCCGTCGCACCATGCTCGGACGTGCCTGCAGCGCCTCCTTGCAGCCCGGTTCGTTCCTGGCAAACGAGAACAGTATGCCGATCCCCACCAGTGTGGTCACCAACGCGGACCCCCCGCTCGACACCAGGGGCAGGGGGACACCGATGATCGGGAGCAGGCCGATGACCGCCCCGATGTTGATGATGGCCTGCACGAGGATCCAGACCATGATCCCGGCGGAGGCGATCCGCACGAAGAAGTCGTCGGTGCGCAGGACCAGCCGGTAGCACGCGAACGCGAGCACCGCGAACAGGCCGATGACCACGAGGGTGCCGGGCAGGCCGAGCTCCTCGCCGATGATGGCGAAGATGAAGTCGTTGTGCGCCTCCGGCAGCCACGACCACTTCTCGCGGCTGGCGCCCAGGCCGACGCCCCACCAGCCGCCGTCGGCGAGGGCGTACTCGCCGTGCACCTTCTGGAAGCAGCCCTGGGCGAGGGCGTTCTGACAGCTGCCGAGCCACGTGGTGATGCGGCCCATGCGGTTGGGGCTGGTGATCACCAGCGCGCCGGCGAGCGCCGCGAAGGAGCCCCCGGCCACGAGGAACCCCCGCAGCGGCACGCCGGCGGCGAAGAGCACGCCCGCGATGATCGCGAGCAGGACCAGGGCGGTGCCGAGGTCGTGGCCCAGCAGCACGAGCCCCACCAACAGCCCACCGCACGGCACGAGCAGCGGGATGAGGGCGTGCCGGAACTTGCCGAGCTGGCGCCGCTTGCGCGTGAGGATGGCCGCACCGAGCAGGACCAGGGCGACCTTGGCGAACTCCGAGGGCTGCAGCCGCTGACCGGCGATCTCGATCCAGTTGCGGTTGCCGAGCACGCTCACGCCGAGCGGGCTGAAGACCAGCCCCTGCAGCAGCACCGCTCCCCCGAACGCCCAGGGGGCGACCTTGCGCAGGAACCCGACCGAGAGCCGGCTGGCGATGATGGCGCCGATGATGCCGAGCACGGCGAACTCGAGCTGGTTGAGGAAGACGGTGTAGGAGGAGCCGTTGGCGGCGTAGGACTCCACGCTGGAGGCCGACAGCACCATGACCAGCCCGATGATGACGAGCATGGTGGTGGAGCCCAGCAGGAGGTAGTAGGTGGCCACCGGGGACTCGAGCCGGCGCAACCACGCCAGCCAGCCGGTGGGCGACCAGTCGCGGGACTCCTCCCTCCCCGTGGCCGCGGTGGTGCTGGCCAGTGGCCGGCGACGGGTGGAGGTGGTCACGACTCGTCAGTCCCTCTCGACGCGGCTCCGGTGACGCTCCACGGCCGCGGCGAACGCCTCGCCCCGCGCGTGGTAGCTGGTGAACATGTCCCAGGACGCCGCCGCCGGGGCGAGCAGCACCACGTCACCCGGCCGGGCGAGCGCGGCCGCCTGCTCCACGACCACGTCCATCACCTCAGTGTCGGTCGTGGACAGGTCGACGACGGGGATCTCGGGGGCGTGTCGGGCGAGCGCGTCGGCGATCCGGGCGCGCTCGGCCCCGATGAGCACGACGCCGCGCAACCGGTCAGCGGCCTGCCGCACCAGGTCGTCGACGTCCGCGCCCTTGAGCAGTCCCCCGGCCACCCACACGACGTGCTCGAACGCGGCGAGGGAGGCGGCCGCGGCGTGCGGGTTGGTGGCCTTGGAGTCGTCCACGTAGCGGACGCCGGCGACGGTGCCGACCTCGGCGATCCGGTGGGGGTCCGGCCGGAAGCCGCGCAGCCCGTCGCGGACCGCGGCGGTGGGCACCCCGTGCGCCCGGGCCACCGCGGCGGCGGCCAGCGCGTTGGCCACGTAGTGGGGCGCCAGGGACGGGGACCCGGCGCGCAGGTCCTCGAACGTGCACAGCTCGGCCGCGCTCGTCGCGCGCTCCGCCACGAAGGCGCGGTCGGCGAGCACGTCGTCGACGACGCCGAGCATGGAGGGGGCCGGCACGCCGAGGGTGAAGCCGATCGCCCGGCACCCCTCGGCCACGTCGGCGTCCTCGACCAGCCGCTCGGTCACGGGGTCCTGCACGTTGTAGACGCAGGCCACTTGGGCGGCGTGGTAGACGCTGCCCTTGGCGAGCCGGTAGGCCTCCAGCGAGCCGTGCCAGTCCACGTGGTCCGGCGCGACGTTGAGGCAGGCCGCGACGCGGGGCACGACCGAGTGCTGCCAGTGCAACTGGAAGCTGGACAGCTCCACGGCCAGCACGTCATACGGCTGCGGGTCGAGCACGGCCTCGAGCAGCGGGGTGCCCACGTTGCCGGCGGCGATCGTCCGCAGCCCGGCCGCGCGCAGGATGGCGGCGAGCATGTTGACCGTCGTGGTCTTGCCGTTGGTGCCGGTCACCGTCAGCCAGGGCGCCGCGCCCTCCCGGGCACGCATCCGCCAAGCGAGCTCCACCTCCCCCCAGACCGGTATGCCGTCCGCGGCCGCCGCGGCCAGCAGCGGCTGGTCGGGCCGCCAGCCGGGCGAGGTGACGACGAGCTCGGCGCCCGCCGGCACCTGGGTCGTGTGCTCCGCGCCCAGGCGCACGTCCACGCCGAGCACCTCCAGCACCTGCGCGTGCTCGCGCACCGAGTCGCTGTCGCCGCCGTCCACGGCGGTGACGTGCGCCCCGCGCTGGGCCAGGGCGTCGGCGGCGGCGAACCCGCTCACGCCGAGTCCGCAGACGACCACGTGCAGCCCGCTCCAGTCGCCGTCCCGGTGCGTCAGGTCGCGGTGGCCGAGCCGGTCGTCGTGGTCGGTGCTGCCCGGCCGGGCCGGACCGGTCACGACCCGACCACCCACTCGCCGTAGAACAGGCCCAGGCCCACGGCGGCGAACAGCCCGGCGATGATCCAGAAGCGGATGACGATCGTCACCTCGTCCCAGCCCACCAGCTCGAAGTGGTGTTGCAGCGGGGCCATGCGGAACACCCGTCTGCCGGTGGTCTTGAAGGAGGCGACCTGGATGATCACCGACAGGGTGATGACGACGAACAGGCCACCGAGGATCACCACGAGCAGCTCGGTGCGGGTGGTGATGGCCAGGCCGGCGAGCGCCCCGCCCAGAGCGAGGGAGCCGGTGTCCCCCATGAAGATCTTGGCGGGTGAGGCGTTCCACCACAGGAAGCCGAAGCAGGCGCCGGCGACGGCGGCGGCCACCATCGCGAGGTCGTGCGGGTCGCGGACCTCGTAGCACTTCAGGCTCGGGTTGGTCTGGCAGTTCTGGTTGAACTGCCAGATGCCGATGAGCACGTAGGAGCCGAACACCATGGCACTGGCGCCGGTCGCGAGGCCGTCCAGGCCGTCGGTGAGGTTCACCCCGTTGCTCGTGCCCGCGATCATGAGGTTGGCCCAGAGCACGAAGAGGATGATCCCGATGACCGGCCCGGCGAAGGCCAGGTTGACGTTGGTGTCCCGCACGAACGAGATGTAGGTGCTCGCCGGTGTGCGGTAGCCACGGCTCGGGAACTGCAGCGCGAGCACCGCGAACAGCACCGCCACGACGGTCTGCCCGATGAGCTTCTCGTGGCTGCGCAGCCCCAGGCTGCGCTGCTTGGAGATCTTGATGAAGTCGTCGAGGAAGCCGACCAGGCCCAGCCCGGTCATCAGCAGCAGCACCAGCAGGCCGCTGGCGGTGGCGGGCGTCAGGGTGATCAGGTGCGCCAGGGCGTAGGCCAGCAGCACGGCGCCGATGATCACGACACCGCCCATGGTCGGCGTGCCGCGCTTGGTGTGGTGCGAGGTCGGCCCGTCGTCGCGGATGAACTGCCCGTAGCCCTTGCGCACGAGCAGCTTGATGAACATCGGCGTGCCGAACAGCGACGCGATGAGGGCGATCGCCGCCCCGAGGAGGACGGCCTTCATCGGCCGCTGCCCGCGTCGGCGTCACCGGTGACGAGCCGGTCGCCGAGGTGGCGCAGGCCGGAGTCGCGGCTGGACTTGAGCAGCACGACGTCGCCGGCGGTCAGCTCCCGCCCGAGCAGGTCGTAGGCCGCGTCGACGTCGGTGACCCACGTCGACTCCTGGCCCCAGGAGCCCTCCTGCTTGGCGCCCTGGTCGATGGCGCGGGCACCGTCGCCGACGGCCACGAGGCGCTCGATGTTGAGCCGCACGGCGAGCCGGCCGATCGCGTCGTGCTCGGCCGTGGAGCCCTCGCCGAGCTCGCGCATCTCGCCGAGCACCGCCCAGGTGCGCCGGCCGCGGCCCATGGCGGCGAGCGCCTTCAGCGCGGCCCGCATCGACTCCGGGTTGGCGTTGTAGGCGTCGTTGACGACGGTGACCCCGTCGGCGCGCTCGTGCACCTCCATCCGCCACCGGCTGGCGGCCCGGGCGTTGGCGAACACCTCCACGACGTGGTCGAGGTCGACCCCCAGCTCGAGGGCGACCGCCGCCACCGCCAGGGCGTTGCCGACCTGATGCTCGCCGAACAGGCCCAGGCGCACCTGCCGCTCGCCCGTCGCCGTGTGCAGCCGGAAGGAAGGCCGGCCGGTCGGGTCCAGGCTGACCTCGCTGGCCCGGACGTCGGCGTCCGCTGCGGTGCCGACGCGGACCACGCGGGCGCGGGTGCGCTCGGCCATCGCCGACACGACCGGGTCGTCGGCGTTCAGCACGGCCAGGCCGCCGGGGGGCAGGGCCTCCACGAGCTCGCCCTTGGTCTGCGCGATCGCCTCGCGGGAGCCGAACAGGCCGAGGTGGGCCGAGCCCACGTTGAGCACGACACCGATGCGCGGCGGTGCGATCCGGCACAGGTAGGCGATGTGGCCGACCCCGTCGGCGCCCATCTCGGCGACGAGGTAGCGGGTGTCCTCGGTCACCCGGCACACCGTCAGCGGCACGCCGACCTCGGAGTTGTAGGACCCCACCGGGGCCACGGTCTGCCCGACATCGGCCAGGACGGCGGCCAGGAGGTCCTTGGTGCTGGTCTTGCCGGAGGAGCCGGTGATCCCCACCACCGAAAGCTGCGGAGCACGGTCCACGACGGCGCGAGCGAGCCGGGCGAACCCCTCCTGCACGTCGGGCACGACGACGCAGGGCAGCTCGGCGACCGGGTGGCTGACCAGTGCGGCCACGGCGCCCGCCTCGGCAGCGGAACCGACGAACTGGTGACCGTCGGCGTGCTCGCCCAGGCGGGCGACATACAGGCTGCCGGGGGAGGCCTCGCGCGAGTCGGTGACCACCGCGCTGGTGACTCGGACGTCCGCCCCCTGCAGGGTGCCGCCGGTGACGGCGGCGATCTCACTGAGTTGGAGGGGGATCACGGACGCGGCTCCTGCTGGTGGTGCGACTTCTTGCGGGCGAGCTGGTTGCGCTCCTGCACGGTCAGCGGGAGCGGGGCGGGCTTGGTGCCGGTGGGCGGGATGCCGTACTCCTGCAGGGCGTAGCGCATGACGTCGGAGAACACCGGCGCGGCGACCACACCTCCGTAGATCGAGCTCTTCGGGTCCTGGAGCACGACGCCCACGATGAGCTGCGGGTTGTCCGCCGGCGCGAAGCCGACGAACGACGCGGTGTAGCCGTTGTACCCACCAGTTGCCGGATCGTAGCGGTCCGCGGTTCCGGTCTTGCCGGCGACCCGGTAGCCGCTGACCTCCGCGGCGGGGGCCGTGCCGTGCTTGCCGACGACGGTTTCCATCATCTGGCGCATCTGCTCGGCCACGGAGGAGGACACCACGCGCACCGGCTTCTTGTGCGGCGTGGGGTGGAAGCTGCCGTCCGGGCCCTTGGTGCCGGCGATCAGGGTCGGCGGCACGCGGACCCCGCCGTTGGCGATGGTCTGGAACACGCCCATGTCCTGGATGGCGTTGACCGAGAAGCCCTGCCCGAACAGGACGGTGTAGCGCCGCGAGGACTTCCAGTCGCTCGCCGGCGGCAGCAGCCCACCGGTCTCCCCCGGGAAGCCGATGCCGGTCTTCTGGCCCAGCCCGAACTTCTGGAAGTAGTTGTGCATGACCTTCGGCTTGACCTGCTCACCGACGAGGATGGTGCCCATGTTGCTGGAGTGGGCCAGCACGCCCGCGACCGTCAGCCGCTCGGTGCCGTGGTTCTCCGCGTCCTTGAAGCTCGTCCCCGCGCGCTGCAACCGCGGCGGGACGGTCACCTCCGTGGTCGGGGTGGCGACCCCCTCCTCGAGGCTGGCCGCGATGGTCATCACCTTGGCGGTCGAGCCCGGCTCGAAGGTCTCGTCGAAGGCCCGGCTGGTCAGGTCACCGCTCGCCTGGCCGATGTTGGTCGGGTCGAACGTGGGGTAGGACCCGACCGCGCGAAGGTGACCGGTCCGGTCCATCACCACGATCGTCCCCGAGACGGCGCCGGACTTCTTGACCTGCTCGGCGAGTGCGTTCTCGGCGTAGAACTGCAGGTCGCTGTTGAGCGTCGTGCGCACGTTGCGCCCGGGCACCGCGGGCACGACGTGGTGCTCACCGGTCGGGATCACCCGGCCGTCGGCGGACCGCTCGTAGGTGTCCGTGCCCGGCTTGCCGGTGAGGACCTTGTTCATCATCAGCTCGAGCCCGCCGCCGGGCGACCCGTCGGCGCCCACCCAGCCGGTGAGCGCGGCGGCCGTGCTGCCGAGGGGGTAGAGCCGCTTGGTCGTCGGCTGGCTGTAGATGCCCGGTATGCCGAGCGCCGCCACCTTGCGCCACGTCAGCGGGGAGACGTCCTTGACCAGGTAGGTGAACCTGCCGGTCGCCGACGTCAACCGGGTGGCCAGCGCCTCGGGCGTCTTGCCGACCAGCGGCGCCATCGCCTGCGCAGCGGCCTCGATGCCCTTCGGGCCGGAGGTCGCGTTCTTGCGGTACTCCGGGACCGCGGTGGGATCCGCGGTGATGTCCCGCCGTTCCACGCTGGTGGCCAGTACCGTGCCGTCGCTGTCGGTGATGTTGCCGCGCATCGCCGGCACGGCGACGGTGCGGAGCCGGTTGCCGAGGGCGGCGTTGGCCATCGAGGAAGCGTCCAGCGCCTGCAGCCGCAACAGCTGCGCGCCGAACAGACTGAAGACGAACAGCACGGCGATGAGGATGAAGCGGACCCGGCGGTGCGGGTGGCCCAGGCCGAGCCGCACGGGCCGGCGTCGGCGACGCTTCGGGGGCGCGGCCCGCCGCTTGCGCGGCGCGTCGCCGCGCGGACGAGGCGACGCCTGACGACCTCCGCGCGGGGAGCCGGAGCCGCCGCGGGCTCGCGACGGGCGGACGGTGGTGCCACGGGAACCCGAGCTGCCTCCCCCGCCTCGGGTCTGGCTCACGGAGCTACCTCTTCGTCGTCGTGTCCTGCTGCTTCGTGCTCGTGCGCTGGGTCGGCCCCGTGACGGTGGTCGCCTGCTGCCGGGCGGTCTGGACGGCTGCCGCCATCCCCGCCGCGGCCGAGCTGTCAGCGGCCTTCGTCGCGGTCGCCGTCGACCCGGAGGCCGCCGGCGTCACCACGGTAAAGCGCTGAGCTCCGGAGGCCGCCTTCGCCACGCCGAGCACCTTGCCGTCGGAGAGCCGGATGAACGCGCTGGAGGCCGACGGGACCATCCCCTGCGCGGCGGCGCGGCGGGCCAGGTTGGCCGGCGCCTCCTGGTCGCGCAGCTGCGTCCGCAGGCTGGTCGTCTGGTCGGTGAGCTCCCCCGACGTGGACTGCAGGTCATACAGGGTGAACGACCCTTGCGACATCGACGTGTTGAGCAGCAGCAACGCCACCAGTCCGGAGACGAGCAGGCCGACGCAGAACAGTGCGAATCCCACGCCGCCAGAACGGGATTCGGCGCCACTGACGACGTGGAGTCGCGGGACGCTCGGCCGCTGGGCAATGCTGCGGACACCAGCCCTGGCGGTGGCGGTCATCTGGCTCATGGCCTGGTCATCCCTTCCTGTTGTGCGGATCGTGCAGTCGGATGCGCTCGGCGGCGCGGAGGCGCGCCGAGGCAGCGCGCGGGTTGCGCGAAATTTCGTCTGCGGCAGGCTCTTCCGCGCCGCGGGTGAGCAGCCGCAGGTAGGGCCGGTGCTCGGGTAGCTCGACCGGCAGTCCCTCCGGGGCAGTGCTCTTGGCGCCGGCGACGAGCGCCCGCTTGGCGATCCGGTCCTCGAGCGAGTGGTAGGAGAGGACGGCGATCCGGCCCTCGACGGCGAGGGCGTCGAGGGCTTGCGGCAGCGCCGAGCGCCAGGCCTCGAGCTCGCCGTTGACCTCGATGCGCAGGGCCTGGAAGGTGCGCTTGCCGGGGTGGCCACCGCTGCGCTGCGAGGCCGCCGGGACCGTCGCGCGCAGCAGTTCCACCAGTCGGGCCGAGGTGTGGAACGGCTCACGTTCCCGCTCCCGGACGATGGCGCGGGCGATGCGGCGGGCGAAGCGCTCCTCGCCGTAGTCCCGCAGGATCTGCTCGAGCCGGTCGGCGTCATAGGTGTTGAGCACCTCGGCCGCGGTCGGCCCGGTGGACTGGTCCATCCGCATGTCGAGCGGTGCGTCGTGGCGGTAGGCGAAGCCCCGGTCGGCCTCGTCGAGCTGCAAGGAGGAGACCCCGAGGTCGAACAGCACCGCCTGGACGCCGTCGGGAGCCTGCTCCGCCACGACCCGGCCAAGCTGGTCGTAGACCGCGTGCACGGCGACGAACCGGTCCCCGAAGGGGGCCAGCCGTTCGCTGGCCAGCCGCAAGGCCTGGGGGTCACGGTCGATGCCGACCACCCGAGCCTCGGGGCACCGCTCGAGCAGGGCCTCGCTGTGGCCACCGAGCCCGAGGGTGGCGTCCACCGCAACGGCTCCGGGCCGCTCCAACGCCGGCGCCAGCAGCTGCACGATGCGGGCACTGAGCACCGGGACGTGGCGTGCGCCCTCGGGACTGCTGCTCACGGGAAGCTCCTGGTGCGGGGGATGGTCGGGCGGTGGGTGGTGGGTGGTGGTGCTCCTGGGGTCAGGTCTCCATCCGCTCCCGTTTCGCCTCGTCCCGGCGCCGGGGAAGGTGCGTCGGGACGGTGTGAAGCGGGTGGAGACCTGGCTCCAGGAACGGCTGCGGGTCGTCGCCGAGGGGCCGGTCAGAGCAGGCCCGGGATCACCTCCTCCGACTGCTCGGCGAAGGCGGGCTCGGTGCTCTCGAGGTAGCTGTTCCACGACGCGGTGTCCCACACCTCGACGCGGTTGCCGGCACCGATGACCGTGCAGTCCCGGCTCAACCCGGCGTACTCCCGCAGCGTGGCGGGGATGGTCACGCGGCCCTGCTTGTCGGGGATCTCGTCCGAGGCGCCTGAGAGGAAGACGCGCTGGTAGTCCCGGACGGCCTTGCTCGTGACGGGGGTCGTCTGCATCGCTTCGGTGATCCTGAGGAACTCGTTCATGGCAAAGACGTAGAGGCAGCGTTCCTGCCCCCGGGTGATGACCAACCCGCCGGCGAGGCGCTCCCGGAACTTCGCCGGCAGGAAGAGGCGGCCCTTGTCGTCGAGACGAGGGGTGTGCGTGCCCAGGAACACGCGCTCCACCTCCTCCCCACTCGGCCGGCTCCCCGGCCGATCTCGGACCACCCGTCACCGCTGCGCCCCACAATACTCCACTACCCCCCACCGTCAACGCCTGACGGGGGTGTCGTGGCCCTCAATCCATCACGTTTTCGCAGGTCATAGACCGTGGGGCGAGGTGGAGCAAGGTGACGCGGAGCAGGCGGTGAACCGGCCCTCAGCGGGGTGCGTGCCCTGCTCAGGCGTGCGAGGCTGAGCACGAAGGCATAACGCCTGCCCGCGGAAGCCCGCGGAGTTGGTGACGAGTGGAGGCGTGTGGGGAGATGATGGGGCCCCGTCACGTGCCGGGTGCGGATGACCCGGCGACCGGGTGTGCTCCCGGTCGGGGACGGTCGTTCGCCTCCGACAGACAGGAGCTCTGAGTGAGCGCCCCGTCCAGCGCCTCCGGCGCTGCCTCCCGTGTCCCCTCCCGCGAGTTCGGGGACCGCAGGGACGTTCCCCCGGTCGCACCGGCCCGTGGCACCGGCAACGGCCGGGTGGAGCCGGCCGCCGCCCCGGACCTGGACCGGCTCGCCGAGGTGGCCGGGCGTATCCACGGCGCGATCTCCACGGTGGTCGAAGGCAAGCCCGACGTGGTCACCACCGCGGTGACGGTGCTGCTCGCCGAGGGGCACCTGCTCATCGAGGACGTTCCCGGGGTCGGCAAGACCATGCTGGCCAAGGCCCTCGCCCGCTCCATCGACTGCACGGTGCGGCGCATCCAGTTCACCCCCGACCTGTTGCCCAGCGATATCACCGGGGTGAGCGTCTACAACCAGGACCTGCGCAACTTCGAGTTCCGCCCGGGGGCGATCTTCGCCAACGTGGTGGTGGGCGATGAGATCAACCGGGCCTCCCCCAAGACCCAGTCGGCGCTGCTGGAGTGCATGGAGGAGGAGCAGGTCACCGTCGACGGCACGACCTACCAGCTGCACCGACCGTTCATCGTGATGGCGACCCAGAACCCGATCGAGATGGAGGGGACCTATCCCCTCCCCGAGGCCCAACGGGACCGGTTCATGGCTCGGATCTCGATGGGCTACCCCTCGGCGGCCGCCGAGCTGCTGATGCTCGACACCCACGGCGGGGAGTCGCCGCTGGAGGACCTGCAACCGGTCACCGACGCCGCGACCGTCGCGGCGCTGATTCGCGACGTGCGTCGCGTCTACGCCAGCGACGCGGTGCGGCAGTACGTCGTCGACCTCGCGGCTGCCACCCGTAGCACCTCCGCGCTGCGCCTGGGCGCCTCACCGCGGGCCAGCCTGCACCTGCTGCGGGCGGCGCGCGCCCACGCCGCGCTCGCCGGTCGCGGCCACGTCCTGCCCGACGACGTGCAGGCGCTCGTGGCGCCGGTGCTCGCCCACCGCATCATCCTCACCGGTGAGAGCCAGCTGGCGCACCGCTCGGCCACCGATGTGCTCCGCGAGCTGGTGCACCGGGTGCCGGTCCCGTCCGGCGCGAGGTGAGGGGCGCGCCGTGAGCCGGCGACGAGAACGAGTGATCACCACACGGGGACAGGCCTTCCTCGCGGCAGGGGCGACGCTCGTGGCCGGCGGCCTGTTGCTCGGCTTCTCCGACCTGACCCGGGTGGGCGTCCTGCTGGTCCTGCTCCCGCTCATCACGCTGCTGCTCGCGCACCGCCGGCCGCCCACGCTGTCCGTCCGCCGCACCACCACCCCGACCCGGCTGCGGCTCGACGAGCGCGCCGAGGTGCAGATCGAGGTGCGCAACCTCGACAGCCGGCGGACCCCGTTGCTGCTGGCCGAGGAACGCCTCGACTACGTCCTCGGTGACCGGCCCCGCTTCGTGCTGCCCCGGATGCAGCCCGGGGAGTCCCGACTGGTCCGCTACCACGTGCGCAGCCACGTCCGCGGCCGCCACCTGCTCGGGCCGATCACCCTGCGCCAGCGCGACCCGTTCGGCCTGACCCGGGCCGCCCTGCTGTTGCGGGCCACCACCGAGGTGCTGGTCCTGCCCCGCATCGAACACCTCGGCGCCGACCGGCCACGGGGTGAGGGCGTGGGCAGCGAGGGCGAGATCCCGCACATGGTGGCGCTGCACGGCGAGGACGATGTGTCCATCCGCGGTTACCGCGACGGCGACGACCTGCGCCGCATCCACTGGCCGGCCACGGCGCATCGTGGCGAGCTGATGGTCCGCCAGGAGGACCGCCCGGCCCGGCGCCGCGCGATCATCCTGCTCGACTCGCGCTCCTCGGCCTTCCACCCCGCCGGCCACGGCACCGGTCAGGCGCCCGGGTTCGAGTGGGCGGTCAGCGCCGCCGCCTCGGTCACCGTGCAGCTCGCGGGCCTCGGGTATGCCGTCCACCTCGTGTGCGCCGAGACGGTCGCCGAGGGGTCGGCGGCCCAGCTCGTCGACGTCGACGCCACCCTCGACGTGCTGGCGGTCGCCGAGCTGGCCTCACCGTCGGCGCTGGAGGAGGGCATCCGCGCCGCCCACGGGCTCACCGCGAGCGGCGGCGTGGTGATCGCCGTCGTCGCCGACCACGACGACGACGCCCTGCGCCGGCTCGCCGCGGTGCGCCAACCGGGAAGCGTCGGGCTCGCCTTCGTGCTCGACACCGCCAGCTTCCGGGGGATCGCGGGCGAGGAGACCTCTCCCTCGGCGGCCGCCGCCTCGGAGCTGCTCGGCGGCGCCGGCTGGTCCACGGAGGTGGTCCGCACCGGCCAGACCGTGCGCTCCGCCTGGTCCTCGCTCACCGCCCGCACCGCCGCCGGCACGGCCACCGTGACGGGGGCCGGCCGATGAAGCCCCGGGTGGTCGACGGCCTGCTGGCCGCGCTCGCCACGATCGTGTCGGCGTGGCCGATCACGACGCTGCTCGCCCAGCAGACGTGGTTCGCCCCCGGTCTGCTGCTCGTCATCGTCGCCATGCTGTCGGGTATGGCCCTGCGCGGGCTGCGCGTGCACTCGGCACTGGTCCTGCTCGTGCAGCTGGCGCTCGTGGTCCTCGTCACCGGGTGGCTGTTCACGGCCGCCCAGCTCTGGTACGGCCTCCCCGGACCCGCCTCCGTCGAGCACGCGGTCGCCCTGGTGCAGGAGGCGATCCGGTCGATGAACCGGTATGCCGCCCCCGCGCCGGCCACGCCCGGGCTCGTCTTCCTCACCGCCTCCCTCTTCGGCGTCGTCGCCGCGGTGGTCGACTTCCTCGCCGTGACCCGGCGCACCCCGGCCGTCGCCGGGTTGCCGCTGCTCATCGCCTTCCTCGTCTCGGCGTCCAACAGCGGCGCCTCGCTCAACCCGGTGTTCTTCCTCGCCATCGCCGCGATGTGGCTGGTGCTGCTGGCCCGCCAGGGGACGGCGCACGTGCGCCGCTGGGGCACGGGGGCCGCCACCCCGGCGACCCCGGTGGCGAACGTGGCAGACAACACCGGCGTGTCGGCATACGCCTCCTTGGCGCGGTCGCTGGGAGTGGTCGTGCTCGTGGCCGCCGTGGCGCTGCCCGCGGTGCTGCCGCACCTGCCCCCGACCTACCTGGCCTCGGGGCTGGGGCGGAACCCGGCCGCCAAGGGGCACGGCCCCGGCACCGTGGGGTTCAACGAGACCCTCGACCTGCGGGCCGACCTGACCAACCGCGACCACACCCCGGTGATCCGCTACCGGACCAAGGACCCGGCTCCCCCACCGCTGCGGGTGTCGGTCACCTCCACCTACGACGCGTCCTCCGGCCGCTGGCTGCCCCGCGCGGCCGACGACCGCGGCACCGACTCGGCCGCCCCGACCGACCACGCCGCGCCGGAGCCGCTCGGCCTGAGCTCGCGGGTCCCGCGCCAGCGCTGGAGCATGACGGTGGTGACCAACGGCCTGCGCGCGCCGCAGGTGGCGACCCCGTTCCCCTTGGTGCGCGGCGAGTTCGACGAGGGTTGGTGGGTCACCTCGGACACCCAGGTCACCCGCGCGGTCAAGCAGCCCGACCGGTATGCCGTGACCTACCTCGAGCTCTCCCCGAGCGGCAACCTGCCACGGGACATCCGCGACAACCAGGGACTGACCCAGCTGCCGCAGGACGTGGACGCCTCCGACCTGAAGCTTCCGTCGCGCTCGGCCGCCACCGTGCGTGACCTGGCGGCCCGCGTGACCCATGGCCGCACGACCGTGCTGGCGAAGGCGATCGCGATCCAGGACTACCTGCGCGACCCGGGCCGGTTCACCTACTCCCTCACGCTCGCCCCACCGGTCCGCGGCAAGGACGGCCAGCTGCTCGACCCGATCACGCACTTCCTGCGCACCAAGCGCGGCTACTGCGTGCAGTTCGCGACGGCGATGATCATGATGGCCCGTGCCGAGGGGATCCCCGCGCGCATGGCGGTCGGGTTCCTGCCGGGGACCTTCAACACCAACCGCAACGAGTGGATCGTCACGGCCGCCGACGCGCACGCGTGGCCCGAGCTCTACCTGGAGGGGCTCGGCTGGACCCGCTTCGAGCCGACGCCGTCGGTCCGCAGCGGGCTGCCGCCGCTCTACGCCGTCAACCTCGGCGGGACCTCCGGCGGCGGGGGCGACCAGTCCACCCTGCCGCGTCAGGGCGGTGGGCACCCGGTGCCGCTCCCCCAGCGCCGGCCGGACATCCCCGGGTCCGTGGCCGCCGCCGCGCCGTCCGCCCAGTCGCCGTTGCCGTGGCCGTGGATCGGTGCCGGCGGCGCGCTGGTCCTGCTGCTGGCGGGCGCGTCGACGGTGCCGCTGGCCGCACGCCGCCGACGGGGCGTGGCCGCCCGGCACGCCGCCGGGCCACGGCAGCGCGTGGAGGCGCAGTGGGAGGGGTTCCTCACCCGCCTCGACGACCTGGGCATCGCCCGCCCGGTGGGGCGGACTCCACGCCAGCTGCACGGGCACTACGTGCGCCAGTTCCGCCTGGAGCCCCCGGCCGCGGAGGCGCTCGGCCGGGCACTGACGGTGCTCGAGGAGTGCCGCTACGCGCCGCCGGACGCCGACGTCGCCCACGACCTGCGACCGGAGCTGCGGGTCGTGTCCCACGCCATCTCCGAGCAGCTGAACCGGCGGACCCGTTGGGCCGCCGAGATCTGGCCGCGCAGCGGGCGGCACGCGTTGCGCGAGGAGGCCCGCGGGACGGGGCAACGGATCCGGGCCGCCGCGACCTCGCTGACCGAGCGGTTTGGTGGCGGGTCCGTGCGGGGTCGGAAGGCGTCCGGCTCGGCCTCGTCCTGACGGGTCCAGACGCTGACCTCGCAGCCGGGTGGCTCCTTGCGTCGACCCCAACACCTCTCACGCCGGCGTGAACGGTGCCGCCCGACCCGCCTCACACCCCAACACCTCTCACGCCGGCGTGAAGAGTGCCGCCCGACCCGCCTCACACCCCGGCACCTCTCACGCCGGCGTGACCGGGGACAGGACAGCAGAGGTCCCCGGGACCGGACGGCTGCCCGGTCCCGGGGACCTCTGCCTGATCGTGCCTGACCTCGGACTCCCGAGGCGCTACCTCAGGCCGATGGTGACGTAGTACGTCTGGCCGTCATCCAGGGCCACGCCGACGCGCCAGGTGGCGCCCGCCTGGGCCTTGTCCGTCTTCCAGTTGTACTGGTACTGCGAGCCGTTCCAGCTGTAGCTCTCGGTGCTGGACCCGGCGTCGGTCACCCCGTCGGTGTTGACCGCCGCGGCCGTGTCCGCGACCCGCTGCGGCGTCAGCCATCGTGGCGCGCTCCCCGCCTGCACGAGCTTGCCGGTGGCGTCACGTAGCTGGAACTTCATCGGGATGGTCTGACCGGCCTTGAAGATGCTGGTCGTGGCCGTCCCCGCGTGGCCCGGAGCGATGACCGGGTCGAGGAAGATCCCGTCCGCCACGGCGTACTTCACCGTGTAGGTCACGCTCGCCGTGCCGGTGTTGCCCGCCTTGTCGGTGGCCGTCGCGGTGTAGGTGAACTCACCCACCCCGTTGCTGGTCCCGCCGCTGACGGCACCGGTGCACGGGCCGGCCAGGCCGCTCGTGGCATCCGTCGCCGAGCAGGTCGGCTTCGGCGCCGCCCCCAGGACGTAGGACCCACCGTTGGCGACACCGCCGATCGTCACGGCCGGCGCCGTGGTGTCGATCTTCAGGGGACCCACCGTGGTGGTCGCGACGTTGCCGGCGTTGTCCACCGCGGAGCCGTTGACGACGTTGCTGTCGCCGTCGGACGCGACCTGGGTGTCCTGCTGGCAGCTGGCGATTCCCGACAGTCCCGGCTGGTCGGTGCAGTCGAAGTGGACCGTGACCGGGCCGTTGAACCAGCCCTCGCTGTTCGGCTTGGTCGTCGCCGCACCGGTGATGACCGGCACGGTCTTGTCGACGAGCACCGTTGCCGTGTGGTGGGCCTCGCTGTTGCCGGCCGTGTCCACGCTCCAGTAGGTCAGCTGGTGCGTGCCCTCGTCGGTCACCGTGACGGAGGTACCGGCCTGCCGGGGCGCACCGTCGAGGCTGTAGTAGGTCGTCGCGACCCCGGAGAGCGCGTCGCTCGCCGACAGCTTGACCGTCACGTCGTGGTTCTGCCACCCGTCGGGTGCAGTCGCCGTCGTGCTCGGAGCCGTGCGGTCGATCGGTATGCCGCCCACGGTCACCGTGGTGCTGTTGCCGGCCTTGTCGGTGACCGTCGCGGTCGCCGAGTTCTGGGCTCCTTCACCGGTGAGCGTCACGTCGGCCGGGGCAGCCCCGTCCAGGCCGGACAGCGGGTCGCTGGCAGTCCAGTGGACGACGACGTCCTGGTGGTACCACCCGGCGTCATTCGGTGCCGTCGTGGCTGCGCCGCTGAGCACCGGAGCGGTCTTGTCGACGTTGATGCCCTTGACGGTGACCGGTGCGCTGGTGTTGTCAGCCGCGTCGGTCGCGGTGCCGGACACCGACTGGTCCGTGCCCTCGCCGAGGGTCCGCTTGTCGGGGCAGGACAGCACCCCGGACAGGCCGGCCTGGTCCGCGCAGGTGAAGCTCACCGTGACGTCGTCCTTGAACCAGCCGTTGCCATTCGGCATGGCCGACAGCTGCCCGGTCAGCGTGGGTGCCGTCTTGTCGATGCTCACGCTTGCAACGTCGGTGTTGGTGTTGCCGGCCTTGTCCACCGCGGTGCCGGGCACGGGCTGGTTCCCGCCCTCGGTGGTGACCGTCTGCGCCTTGGTGCAGGTGTCCACCCCGGAACCTCCGTCGGTGCAGATGAAGGTCACCGTCACGTCGGAGTTGTTCCAACCGTGCTTGTTGGCCTCCGGGTCCTGCGTGTGGCTGATCCCGGGAGCGGTCTTGTCGATCCTCACCGTCAGGTTCTGGACCGCCTCGGTGTTGCCCGCCCTGTCGACGCTCCACACCTTGAGGGTGTGGACGCCCTCGGTCGAGATCGTCACCTGCTCACCGGTCGTGGCGTCCTGCTCGTCGAGCTGGTAGCGCGTGCTCGCGACACCGGACAGGTTGTCGGTGGCCGTGAGGGTCACCGTGACGTCGTCCTTGCTCCAGTCGGAGATGCCTGAAACCTTCGTCGTCGGCGCGGTCCGGTCGATGTTCACCGCCGGGCTGGTCGCCGTCGTCTCGTTGCCGGCCAGGTCCCGCACGCTGGCGGAGGTGGTCAGGTTCGCACCCTCGCCCGTGATCGTGCCGTCACCGGGCACCGTCGACCGGTCGACACCGGAGAGCTCGTCGCCCGGCGTCCAGTGGATCGCGACATCGCCGTTGTACCAGCCGTTTCCGTTCGGCTTCGTCGTCGGAGCGCCCTCCAGCGTCGGAGCGGTCTTGTCCACGTTGATCGGTCCGACCGTCGTCGTGGCAGCGTTGTCCGCCACGTCGGTGGCCGTGCCGGTAACCGTCTGGTTACCCCCCTCACCGAGTTTCTGGGGACCGGTGCAGCCGGCCATGCCGGAGAGCCCGTCGTGGCAGTCGAAGCTCACGGTGACGTCACCGGCATACCAGCCGTTGTCGTTGGCCGCCCGGTCCGGGGTCCCGGTGATCTCGGGCTTGACCGTGTCGATGCTCACTGTCGCGGTGTCGGTGCCGACGTTGCCGGCCTTGTCCACCGCCGTGCCCAGGACCTGCTGGCCCGTGCCGTCGTCCGTGAGCGTGACCGGATCGGTGCAGCTCTCGAGGCCCGACAGGAGGTCCTGGTCGGCGCACTGGAAGTCCACCGTGACGGGCGAGTTGTTCCAGCCCACCGCGTTGGCGGCAGGGGTGAGCGTGTGGCCGATCGTCGGCGCCGTGAGGTCGATCTTGACCGTGGCCGTCCTGTCCTCTTCAACGTTCCCCGCGGCGTCCACGCTGTGGAAGGTCACCGTGTGGGCACCTTCCGTCCCGAGCGTGAGCTCGGTGCCCTCCACAACGTCCCCGCCGTCGACGCTGTAGAAGGTCGCGGCGACACCGGAGAGGTTGTCCGTCGCACCCAGCGTCAGCGTCGTCGGGCCGTTGGTCCACCCCTTCGGCGCGTCCGCCGTGGTCACCGGCGCGTGCCGGTCGATCTTGACGACGGTGGTAGTTGCCTGCCTGCTGTTGCCTGCGCGGTCCGACACCGACGTGGTCGCGGTCAGGGTGTCGCCCTCACCGGTGATGACGGAGTCCTTCGGAGCCTCCGGGATCCCGGACAGATTGTCCCCCGCCGTCCAGTGGATGGTGACGTCGTCGCGGTACCACCCGTTGCTGTTCGGGGCCGTCGTCGGTGCTCCCGACAGGGTCGGTGCGGTCTTGTCGATGTTGATGCCGTCGACCTGCGCGCTGCTGATGTTCCCGGCCACGTCGTAGGCGGTCCCTGCGACGCTCTGGCCCTTGCCGTCCCTGGAGAGGGTCTCGGGGGCCGTGCAGTACTCCAGGCCGGACAGCTTGTCCGCGCAGGCGAACGACACGGTGACGTCTTGGTTGTTCCAGCCGTAGGCGTTCGCCTCGGGGCTGCGAGTCGCCTCGATGGTCGGCGGGGTCTTGTCGATGTTGACGATCGCCTCGTAGGTGCTCGAGTTGCCGGCGTTGTCCGTGGCCTCGGCGTGGACCGACTGGTTCCGGCCCTCGTCGGTGACCTTGACCGGCGCGGTGCAGCTCGCGACACCGGACAGGTCCGCCTGGTCCTCGCAGGTGAACGTCACCGTCACCTCGCTGTTGTTCCAGCCGGCGTCGTTGGCCCGGGGGTCCAGCTCGTGCGAGATCGTCGGCGCGGTCTTGTCGATCTGGATCGTGACCGCCTTGGCGTCCTCGACGTTGCCGGCGTTGTCCACCGACCAGTACGACACGTGGTGCGTCCCCTCGTCGGCCAGGGTCAGGCTGGTGCCGGTCTGCTCGTCGCCGCCGTCGACCGTGTAGTGGGTCGACTCGACGCTGGAGAGGTTGTCGGCAGCGTGGAGGGCCAGCTTGACGTCGCCGTTCTGCCACCCGTCGGGGGCGGACACGCTGGTGGTGGGAGCGGTCGTGTCGATGCGGACCGGCTCACTGGTGACCGTGGTCTCGTTGCCCGCCTTGTCGCGGGCCGTGGCAGTTGCGGTCACCGCCTCGCCCTGGGTGTCGAGGACCGAGTTTGCCGGGGTGGCACCGTCGAGACCAGACAGGTCGTCAGCGGCGGACCACACGAGCGTGACATCGCGGTTGTACCAGCCGCGGTCGTTGGGCGCCTCGGTCGGCGCCGCGCTCAGCGACGGCTTCGTCTTGTCGACGTTGATCCCGTCGACGGTCGTCGTGGCGGTGTTGCCGGCCACGTCGGTGGCGGTGCCCTCGACGGACTGGCCCTCGCCCTGGCCGAGGGTCTGCGGCGCGGTCACGTCCTGGATGCCGGACAGCTTGTCGGTACCGGTGAAGGTCACCGTGACGTCGTCCTTGTACCAGCCGTTGCCGTTGGGCTCCCGGTCCGCCGCCCCCGTGATGGTCGGGGCCGTCTTGTCCAAGCTCACCGTGCGGGATGCTGTGGTGCTGTTCCCCGCGTGGTCCGTGGCCGTGCCCGTGACGGTGTGCGTGCCTTCCTCGGTCACGGTCTGCCCGCTCGGGCAGTGCGCGATGCCGGACAGCCCGGCCTGGTCGGTGCAGCTGAACCCGACCTCGACGTCGGAGTTGTTCCAGCCCTTGCCGTTGGCGTCAGGCGACTGGTGTGTCGTGACGGTCGGCGCACTCAGGTCGACGTCCACGTCGAAGCTCTGCCGCTTCTCGGTGTTGCCAGCCTGGTCGACCGACCAGTACGAAACCGTGTGGTGCCCCTCCGCACCCACGGTCACGCTGCTGCCCTGGACCGGGTCGGCGTCGTCGACGGTGTAGTACGTCGTGACCTCCGGCGACAGGTTGTCGCTGCCGTTCAGGGCCACCGTGACCGGCTTGTTGACCCATCCCTGCGGCACACCGTCCGCCGTCGTCGTCGGCGCACTCCGGTCGATCTTGATGCCGGTGACAGTCGCGGTCGACACGTTGCCGGCCCTGTCCCGCGCCTCTGCGCTGACTGCGAGGTTGCCGCCCTCACCCGTGACGACGGAGCCGTCCGGGCACGTCGCCACCTCCGAGAGCGTGTCGTCGCACGCCCAGTGGACGGTCACGTCGCCGTCGAACCAGCCGTTCGCGTTCGGCTTCGTGACGACTGTGCCGGTGATCGTCGGGGCGGTGGTGTCGACGTTGACCTTGCCCGTCGTCAGCGAGCTCGTGTTGTCGGCGGTGTCGGTGGCGTGGAAGGTCGCGGTTTGGCCCTCGCCCTCGCCGAAGGTGTGGGCGCCGTCGACGGACTTGATCCCCGACAGCGCGTCGGTGGCGCTGGGCGTCACCGTGACCGGGTGGTTGTACCAACCGTTGGCGTTGGCCGCGGGCAGGTCGGACAGGGACAGGACAGGACCCGTCAGGTCGAGGTTGACCGTGGCCGGGTCGTCCGCGGTGTTGCCGGCACGGTCGGTGGCCGAGCCCAGCACGGTGAGTCCAGCGCCCTCCTTGTCCACGGTCTGTGGGCCCGTGCAGCTCGCGATCCCCGAAACTGAGTCCTGGCAGTCGAAGGTGACGGTGACCGGCGAGTTGTTCCAGAAGTCAGCGTTGGGCGCGGGGTTGAGCGTGTGTCCGATGGTGGGTGAGGTCTTGTCGATGCCGAACGACACGGTGTGGTGCTGCTCGGTGTTGCCCGCCGTGTCGGTGCTCCAGTACTCGAGGGTGTGGCTGCCCTCATCCTTGACCGAGATGTTCGTCCCGGACTCGGTGACGCCGTCGTCCAGACGGTAGAAGGTCTGGTCCACGCCCGACAGTCCGTCGCTGGCGCCGAGCGTCAGCGTGACGTCGTTCTTGTTCCACGCCGGGGGTGCGGTGACGTGCGTGGTCGGGGCGGTGCGGTCGATGTTGACCGGCGGGGACTGTGCGGTGGTTTCGTTGCCCACGTTGTCGCGGACGGTGGCGGAGGTGGTCAGGCCGCGGCCCTCGCCGAGGATCACACCCTTGCCCGGCTGGCTGGCGACGCCGGAGCCGCGGTCGTCGGTGGCGGTCCACGTGACGGTGACGTCGCTCGTGTTCCACCCGGCAGCGTTCGGCGCCGGCGAGATCGCGCCAGTCACGACGGGCCCGGTGTTGTCGAGCGTGTAGAGCTGGCCAGGACTCACTTTCGGTTTCCCTGAACACTGTCCGGTGTAAAGATCGACGTCGACCTGCTGGGAACCATCGACTCCCTGTGGCGCGGTCGCGGTGAAGGTGCTCGTCGTGCTGACGGTCACGTTCCTCGTCTCGTTGAAGCCGCCGCCGGAGACGGAGATGCACTTGGTCTGGTCGGTCCCCGCCACATCGAGCGTCAGGAGGGCGCCCGACTTCGCGTACAAGGTGGCGCTTGAGGTTGCTGTGCCGGACCCCCCAGTCAGCCGGGAGGTGCCCGGCGTCAGGTCGGCCGCAAACGTGGCAGGCGCCAGCGTGGTTGATCCGGTCATGGCCAACCCCACGGCTGCCAGCAGGATCGGGACGCGCCGGCGCCCGCGGCGCCGACCGTCGACAGGTGTAGTGCTTCGCAACACAGGGTCCCCCGAGGGTGAGTAGTTGAAGGAAATACAACGCACTCGGGAACCCGGGCGGGAGGGTCATCACCGTGCTTCAGCCGGATGTCGTGAACTTCTGCCCGGACGGGCGAATCGCCCGTCGACCGTTCGGTCGATGGACGCCGCAGCACCGTTGTGCACAGACCGCCCCGCCTCGAACACGACGAAGGGCGGCGCCACCGTCTCGGTGGCACCGCCCTTTCGCGATGGTTGTCAGACGGTCAGCGCACGCCGACCGTCGCACCCTCAGTCCAGACCTGATCGGACTGACTCCTTGGCCCTCCGGGCCTCGCTTCGCTCGTTTCCTCGGCCCGTCGTCGTCAGTCCAGACTTGATCGGACTGACTCCTTGGCCCTCCGGGCCTCGCTTCGCTCGTTTCCTCGGCCCGTCGTCGTCAGTCCAGGTAGTCGCGCAGCACCTGCGACCGCGACGGGTGGCGCAGCTTGCTCATCGTCTTGGACTCGATCTGGCGGATCCGCTCGCGGGTCACGCCGTAGACCTTGCCGATCTCGTCGAGCGTCTTCGGCTGGCCGTCGGTCAGGCCGAACCGCATCGAGACCACACCGGCCTCGCGCTCCGACAACGTGTCGAGCACCGAGTGCAGCTGCTCCTGCAGCAGCGTGAAGCTCACCGCGTCGGCGGGCACCACGGCCTCGGAGTCCTCGATGAGGTCACCGAACTCGCTGTCGCCGTCCTCGCCGAGCGGGGTGTGCAGCGAGATCGGCTCGCGCCCGTACTTCTGGACCTCGACGACCTTCTCCGGGGTCATGTCGAGCTCCTTGGCGAGCTCCTCCGGCGTGGGCTCGCGACCGAGGTCCTGCAGCATCTGCCGCTGGACGCGGGCGAGCTTGTTGATGACCTCGACCATGTGCACCGGGATGCGGATGGTGCGGGCCTGGTCGGCCATCGCCCGGGTGATCGCCTGGCGGATCCACCACGTCGCGTAGGTGGAGAACTTGTAGCCCTTGGTGTAGTCGAACTTCTCGACCGCGCGGATCAGACCGAGGTTGCCCTCCTGGATCAAGTCGAGGAAGAGCATCCCGCGGCCGGTGTAACGCTTGGCCAGCGAGACCACGAGCCGCAGGTTGGCCTCGAGCAGGTGGTTCTTGGCCTTCTTGCCGTCCTGCGCGATCCACCACAGCTCGCGCTTGATCTTCATGTCCATGGTGCCGTCGTCCGCCGCGAGCTTCTCCTCGGCGAACAGGCCGGCCTCGATCCGCTTGGCCAGCTCCACCTCCTGCTCGGCGTTGAGCAGGGCGACCTTGCCGATCTGCTTGAGGTAGTCCTTGACCGGGTCCGCGGTCGCACCGGCGGTGACGACCTGCTGGGCGGGCGCGTCGTCCTCGTCGTCCTGGCGCAGCACGAAGCCACCGGCCTCCGCGACCGCCTCGACCTCCGCC